>CAZIIV010000086.1:0-11500 GCA_964539365.1 uncultured Desulfobacteraceae bacterium
AACGACGGTTTTTTTCTGTTTTAGGCATAAAAATCTAAAATGAACCTTTGGCACCACGAATGAACACAAATGAACACAGATTTTTTAATTAGCCGCCCCAGTACCATCTTCCGGCCTGTCCCGCTACTTCAACTGGGACCTACCCCAGTTCCATCATCGCCCGATGCATCCGATCGGTCTTCGATTACTTCCCACCGCCCCGCCTTGGTCGGCCCCACATGCCGGATTCTGCCTGCCGCCTTGAATTTTTTCAGATGATATTTAACCCCGTTTTCCGAGATGCTCAGGCGTTGGGCAAGCAGCTTACGAGTCAAAGTTGGCTCAGCGCGCAGGCTGGCCATGATTTTTTCTTGGGTAGTTTCTTGGGTAACGGCTTCCCCTTCATCTGCCATCTTAAGAAACAGCAAATAAGTAAGCTGCTCCACATAATCGCCATAGCTCATTCCGTCATCACGAAGGACGTTACAGTAGTTCCATAATTTTTGTACAATATCTGCCGGGCTCATAGTTTCCCCTTACATCAAATATATTTAATATATCCTGTGTGTATGAACTCGCATATTAGGTGAATATCTACACACAAAATATATTTCTTTTACGATTTGTAATTTTTTCAACCATTTTCCTTTATTGTTATTTCCCAGTGACCACCTTTGGCCGGCCCTACACGCTTTAATTGCCCGTTTTTCTGTAAGTTGGAAATCTGTTTTTCAATTGCGCGTGTTGTTACACCAAGCGCTTCTGCCAGTTCCGGTATGGTTATATGAGAATTTTCTCCCATTAATCTTATTATTTGAACCGCTGTTTTCCCCGAACTTTTCCCCGAACTTTTCCCCGAACTTTTCGGTGAACTTTTCGGTGAACTTTTTACGTCTTTTGACCTGAACTCAATCATAAGACCGGACATATCATAATTGAAGGTCGGGGCAGGCACGCCTGCTTCTTTGCATTCTGCCTGCATCTTTTCAATGCCTCGGCCCCACGATTCAATCAAACCGGCCCGAAAAAACGCATTGGCAATAAGGGGATTGTAAGGTTTTGAGGGATGCTTGTTTAATAAATGCTCGATCGTCCAATCTTCAGGCAACTGGCCGTCGTTCCAAAAATAAATTTTATCTTCGTAAACACTGATCTGAATGGGAACGCCGCTGCCGTAATCCTTATGCACAATAGCATTTAAAAGGGCTTCCCGAAGGGCGTCTTTGGGAAACGGATATTTTTCAACCCGTATAATGCCTTCATAGTCAATATACGCCCGCAGGTATTTGGTCAGCAAAAGGTCCAGGGTTTTATCGGCCTGATCAAAAAGATGTCCATGCACTTCATCCTGATACAGCAGGTCCGCATCTGTCCTGAAAAAACCGATTTTAATAAAAGCACCGGTCACATATCTTTCAGGATCATGATGAAACAGCAAAATGGCCGCCCGTTTAATAAAATCGGCCTCTTTTAGCTGTAAATTATCGATAATCGCATCATTACTGTCATGAAGCACGGCCTCGCTCATGCGCCCGCTTTTTTCAGCCAACGTTTTAAATCGATTAAACGCCTCATTGCTGAAATCATCCACCTTTACATGGGGTACCGGCACGCCGTCCCATCGTTTTCCCTGCTTTTGAAGAAGAAACTTGTCAAGTGCCGTCCCTTTCAGTTCCTGCCGGGTGCTGCCGCTTCTGAAATAATACCGGCCTTTATGACTGATCGGGTAGGGATACGGCTCCACCACGATCTCAATATATTCTTTTTTACGAGAGACACGAAGATTCACATCAACGATGATGCCCAAAAGATCTCGCACTTTGTTGGGAATCTCTTCCAGAAGCTTTTTTGCATCTATGATTCCGGTTATTTTTCCTTTATCATCTTTACCAATGACAAGCGTGCCTCCCTGTGCATTGGCAAATCCGCAAATCCACTTGATATATTCGTCTCTCCAGGAAGTTTTCCATTCAATATGTTGATTTTCTGAAGATGAATTTCTTTTCATCAGACCTCTTTTTGAACTATTCGGAATTTCAGGATAGTTGGTTTGAGAAAATATTCTTAACTGATATTATATCGCCTTTTTGGATTTTGGGTTAGATGACCCTGTTTCTTGTTGTGTAACAAGTTTACAGGAAAAAGCTTTTTTCAAAACAGATTGCCGAAGACGATCAGAACGAATAAGATTCCTATCAACTTCCTTCTCTATTCCATCAATGATTGAAAATTTATTTTCAACTTCTGAAACAATGATGCCCTGCTCATTATGTGGCGGCAGTGGAACAGATAATGCTTGTAGTTTAGTGCCATTTACATTTGCTTGCCCGACCTGTTGACTCACAACAGACCTAATCCATTGCCGACCATAATTAGAGTTGATAAAATAGCATATAAAGTTTGGATCAACTCCGTTAATAAAGCGAGCGCGAATCAAATATGATGCAAATGAACAAGGTGATGGCTTGCCCTTATATACGGCTGTTTTGCCAACCAATTCAGATCCTTGGGGACGTTCGTGCAGAACGTGCCTTGCGCTCTCTTGTCAGATCCTTGGGGACGTTCGTGCAGAACGTGCCTTGCGCTCTCTTGAAACCCTGGACGATCATACAATTCAATTTTTTGCCGAATTCGCCTTCGGTTGAACTTTTCGTATTCGGTTTCGGCCATTTCCTTAACCATTTCGTGTGAAATTCTGCCGGCATGGTTAAGAATCTCACGTTCATTGAGCGTCAGAAAGGCATCCAGTTTTTTGATCCAGTCGGCCATGTGCATGGGGATGCGGCGCATGGCCTGATCCGGATTCTTGAGGCGTTCATCGTCCAGCACAAAGCCCTTGACGATATATTCGCGCAGGTGCTGGGTGGCCCAAATTCGGAAGCGTGTGGCCACATGGCTTTTCACCCGGTAGCCCACGGAAATAATCATGTCCAGGTTGTAATAATCCAGCAGGCGTTTTACCTCGCGCTTACCCTCTCGGCGAACTGTCAAGTATTTCTTGACAGTTGCCTCCGGCGCCAACTCACCCTCCTCAAAAACACTTTGAATATGGAGACTTATGTTCTGCTTGGTTGTCTGAAACAGATCCGCCATTAGTTTTTGGGTCAGCCAGACGGTTTCATCCTCAAGGCGCACGTCGATTTTGACTTTTCCGTCCTCGGTCTCATAGACGAGAAACTGGCCTTTGCCGGAATCGGGCCGATCACTTCGCACCAGCTCTTTGCTCATAACAGCACCACCTCTTGGGGCTTGCGGGACTTCCCTTTCTTATTTGGGGTCGGACCACTGAATGGGGTCACCTTGATCATTGATTTTGGAAACAGACGTTGAAAAGCCACACACCTTGAACCCCAAACGCCTCAGCCGGAAGCCTTTGGGCCAGAGGGGCTAAAAATGATGATGGATCCATGGAAAACGTTTTTTCGTGGTACGCTTTGTAATTTTTTCGGTAATAGTCTGACATCTTTCTTCAGTGCTTTCGGTCTCTCGTCATTGCCTCAATCCAGATTATTAAAGAGCGGACGAATTGATCCCAAATTCGACTTTAAAGTCCGTCGCTTTAACAACGGGTTTTATAGATTGGTTAAGCTTGACTAAATCAACAATGCCATATCGCGACATCGTCTTGAGCGTTCGAGAGAGATTGCTGCTCTTTCTGCCGGTGGCAATTTCCAGTTCCTTTAAAGATGTGGGCTTCTTTTCATTGATAACCTTTAACAATTTTTGATTCTCGCTGCTGAGTAATTGGGCCATTGAGTTTATGGATTCAAACCATACTTTCGGCTCATCCTTCTTAGGTTTATATTCTCCTCGTGCAATGGCTATTGTTCTTTTTTTATAGTCCTCTCGAGAAATGACCCCGATCTTTAATACCTTTTTTCTCATATTATCACCTATGTCTTTAATATTTCATCTACCGCCGCCCAAAAATCTTCTAAAAGATGGCTTGCGGATTCAAATTCCATCGGAAAAATCTCACCGTCTAAATCCAACAAGGTCTCTAACGAAGAGTCTTCTTTTGAGTATTTATGTTTAGACATTGGTTATAATACTTATCATCTGATGATAATATCGTCAAGTATTAAGGGAAGGCATATAGCCTTGCCCTGCACATACCGCCTTAGCTTGAGGTCGCAAATTGCGACCTCAAGTTTTTTTAAGTCCTGTTTTGTAAGATCGAACATGAAATCTCGTGAAAATCTTTCAATATTTCTTCGAACCTGCTCCTTTAAACGCTTTGTTTCAACACCATAAAGCTCGGCAAGATCCCTGTCCAGCATTACCTTAATACCCCGTATCAGGTAAACCCTAAGGTTGCAAAAGACGAGGATACCGCAGGTCCAAGGCAGTCAAGGCCGCAGTTGTAGTTTTATCTACCGCAAGGTCTTGATAACGCTGGAGATGTGGTGTCATCGGCTTTCCTGAAAGGTAAACAACACAACTAAAAAGTCGTTTAATGGAATGTCGCCAAGGGTTAGATCTCATGATGATTACTCCAATTAGCGCAAATCTTTTTTTTAAGTCGTTTAACATAATCTGATGTGTTGTTTATTCAGCCATAGGGTGAATTTTGCTCTCAATAAGTTCGATGGGAACAAGTTCTGTCATTTTAACATCCCTTTTCCTTTAAGGCGAACAAGGTTCAGAGTCTATAATTCTGTTTTCGAGGATGTCACAATTTGTGATATCCTTATTCTACAGATCGCCCATCTGTTCTATTCAGCAAGACCTCGTTCTCTTAAACGGCGTTCATTTAGTATATAACCGTGAATCAAGTGATCTTTCAAGGTATGAGTGGCCCATATACGGAATTGTAAATGGGTCAAACCTTAATCATTGATTCGTTGAATTATTATACGATATCAAGGTGTTGTTGGCCACTTTTGCCTATTTTTCATCTGTTCATATGACCTCCTTAACGCCCCTCAAATTATAAGTTCCGGCCTTAACCGTTTGTCTATAACGTCATTGACGATGTTGATTCAATCCTTATCATCCCCCTCATTCTCATCTTGAAGACCAGCGGTCAGCTCTGCCTCGATTTCCTCGATGGTCGGCAGGGCGGATTTCAAGTTGTCCGGCAAGGCCCGGGTCAGCTCGTATTCGGAGATGCCGATGGGTTTGTCCAGGCCGCGCAGCGCATACTCCGCCAGCACCCGCTTTTTGTCCTGGCAGAGAATCAGGCCAATGGTGGGGTTGTCGGTTGTATGCCGATACTTATCGTCCACCACGTTGCAATAAAAATTGATCTTGCCGGCGTATTCCGGCTTGAAGGGCCCGATTTTCAGATCGACCACGACAAACGACCTGAGCTTGAGGTGGTAAAACAGCAGATCGATGTAAAAATCCTCTTCTGCGACATCGAGATGCAACTGCCGCTCGACAAAGGCAAAACCTGCGCCGAGTTCCAGCAGGAACCGTTCAAGGTGCTTAACCAGCCCCGCTTCCAGCTCCCGCTCGCGGAACGGTTTATCCAAGGATAGGAAATCAAAAATATAGGGGTCTTTCAAGGTGTCTCTGGCGAGTTTCGCATGCGGTTCCGGCAATCGCATATCGAAATTGGTCACCGCTGCGCCTTGGCGTTTATAGGCATTTGATTTGATCATTACGGCAAGGATGTCACGCCCCCAGCCCTGCTCGATGCATGCACGCATATACCATTTCCGGATTTCCAGATCCTTGACTTTCTGTATGAGCAAAATATTGACGGTCCAAGACAGTGTGCGAGCCAATGCGTAAATATCGGCAACAGGCTGTTGCCCTTTTAAGGCATCTTGTCCCGCTCTCGATCTGCTGTCTGCCGTTGAATCGGGCAATTGGGCAACAGCCTGTTGCCCAATTGCAAACAACCCGGGATATTCCCGATAAAACTGTGTCATCAATTTTAGGTTGAAAATCCGGGTCTGGCCAAGCCATGTGATTGTGTTTACGTTAAATACGGTCAAAAAACAGCCTTTATTTTTTCTTAACGCCATGTTTTCAACGTCAAAATGATTGCTCTAAAAATTTATAACGAAAATTTATTAAAAACTTCTTTTTTATGCCATTCCAAAGCTTCTGGATGCGGGTAATAATTTTCATCATCAGGAAGATTAATTGGTACCCCATTCATGTCCAGTATCGGGAATTTATTCACACTTGCCTGTTTTGCTTTGGGGTGAACAACAACCTTAAATTGATCAGATATGGTACCCAAAACAAAATCAGACGTATTCCGCAGGAAATCAGGCGTAACGATCTTCCCATAGTAGGGAAGTAACGCACGAAAAATTTCCCAACGACGGTTTTTTTCTGTTTTAGGCATAAAAATCTAAAATGAACCTTTGGCACCACGAATGAACACAAATGAACACAGATTTTTTAATTAGCCGCCCCAGTACCATCTTCCGGCCTGTCCCGCTACTTCAACTGGGACCTACCCCAGTTCCATCATCGCCCGATGCATCCGATCGGTCTTCGATTACTTCCCACCGCCCCGCCTTGGTCGGCCCCACATGCCGGATTCTGCCTGCCGCCTTGAATTTTTTCAGATGATATTTAACCCCGTTTTCCGAGATGCTCAGGCGTTGGGCAAGCAGCTTACGAGTCAAAGTTGGCTCAGCGCGCAGGCTGGCCATGATTTTTTCTTGGGTAGTTTCTTGGGTAACGGCTTCCCCTTCATCTGCCATCTTAAGAAACAGCAAATAAGTAAGCTGCTCCACATAATCGCCATAGCTCATTCCGTCATCACGAAGGACGTTACAGTAGTTCCATAATTTTTGTACAATATCTGCCGGGCTCATAGTTTCCCCTTACATCAAATATATTTAATATATCCTGTGTGTATGAACTCGCATATTAGGTGAATATCTACACACAAAATATATTTCTTTTACGATTTGTAATTTTTTCAACCATTTTCCTTTATTGTTATTTCCCAGTGACCACCTTTGGCCGGCCCTACACGCTTTAATTGCCCGTTTTTCTGTAAGTTGGAAATCTGTTTTTCAATTGCGCGTGTTGTTACACCAAGCGCTTCTGCCAGTTCCGGTATGGTTATATGAGAATTTTCTCCCATTAATCTTATTATTTGAACCGCTGTTTTCCCCGAACTTTTCCCCGAACTTTTCCCCGAACTTTTCGGTGAACTTTTCGGTGAACTTTTTACGTCTTTTGACCTGAACTCAATCATAAGACCGGACATATCATAATTGAAGGTCGGGGCAGGCACGCCTGCTTCTTTGCATTCTGCCTGCATCTTTTCAATGCCTCGGCCCCACGATTCAATCAAACCGGCCCGAAAAAACGCATTGGCAATAAGGGGATTGTAAGGTTTTGAGGGATGCTTGTTTAATAAATGCTCGATCGTCCAATCTTCAGGCAACTGGCCGTCGTTCCAAAAATAAATTTTATCTTCGTAAACACTGATCTGAATGGGAACGCCGCTGCCGTAATCCTTATGCACAATAGCATTTAAAAGGGCTTCCCGAAGGGCGTCTTTGGGAAACGGATATTTTTCAACCCGTATAATGCCTTCATAGTCAATATACGCCCGCAGGTATTTGGTCAGCAAAAGGTCCAGGGTTTTATCGGCCTGATCAAAAAGATGTCCATGCACTTCATCCTGATACAGCAGGTCCGCATCTGTCCTGAAAAAACCGATTTTAATAAAAGCACCGGTCACATATCTTTCAGGATCATGATGAAACAGCAAAATGGCCGCCCGTTTAATAAAATCGGCCTCTTTTAGCTGTAAATTATCGATAATCGCATCATTACTGTCATGAAGCACGGCCTCGCTCATGCGCCCGCTTTTTTCAGCCAACGTTTTAAATCGATTAAACGCCTCATTGCTGAAATCATCCACCTTTACATGGGGTACCGGCACGCCGTCCCATCGTTTTCCCTGCTTTTGAAGAAGAAACTTGTCAAGTGCCGTCCCTTTCAGTTCCTGCCGGGTGCTGCCGCTTCTGAAATAATACCGGCCTTTATGACTGATCGGGTAGGGATACGGCTCCACCACGATCTCAATATATTCTTTTTTACGAGAGACACGAAGATTCACATCAACGATGATGCCCAAAAGATCTCGCACTTTGTTGGGAATCTCTTCCAGAAGCTTTTTTGCATCTATGATTCCGGTTATTTTTCCTTTATCATCTTTACCAATGACAAGCGTGCCTCCCTGTGCATTGGCAAATCCGCAAATCCACTTGATATATTCGTCTCTCCAGGAAGTTTTCCATTCAATATGTTGATTTTCTGAAGATGAATTTCTTTTCATCAGACCTCTTTTTGAACTATTCGGAATTTCAGGATAGTTGGTTTGAGAAAATATTCTTAACTGATATTATATCGCCTTTTTGGATTTTGGGTTAGATGACCCTGTTTCTTGTTGTGTAACAAGTTTACAGGAAAAAGCTTTTTTCAAAACAGATTGCCGAAGACGATCAGAACGAATAAGATTCCTATCAACTTCCTTCTCTATTCCATCAATGATTGAAAATTTATTTTCAACTTCTGAAACAATGATGCCCTGCTCATTATGTGGCGGCAGTGGAACAGATAATGCTTGTAGTTTAGTGCCATTTACATTTGCTTGCCCGACCTGTTGACTCACAACAGACCTAATCCATTGCCGACCATAATTAGAGTTGATAAAATAGCATATAAAGTTTGGATCAACTCCGTTAATAAAGCGAGCGCGAATCAAATATGATGCAAATGAACAAGGTGATGGCTTGCCCTTATATACGGCTGTTTTGCCAACCAATTCAGATCCTTGGGGACGTTCGTGCAGAACGTGCCTTGCGCTCTCTTGTCAGATCCTTGGGGACGTTCGTGCAGAACGTGCCTTGCGCTCTCTTGAAACCCTGGACGATCATACAATTCAATTTTTTGCCGAATTCGCCTTCGGTTGAACTTTTCGTATTCGGTTTCGGCCATTTCCTTAACCATTTCGTGTGAAATTCTGCCGGCATGGTTAAGAATCTCACGTTCATTGAGCGTCAGAAAGGCATCCAGTTTTTTGATCCAGTCGGCCATGTGCATGGGGATGCGGCGCATGGCCTGATCCGGATTCTTGAGGCGTTCATCGTCCAGCACAAAGCCCTTGACGATATATTCGCGCAGGTGCTGGGTGGCCCAAATTCGGAAGCGTGTGGCCACATGGCTTTTCACCCGGTAGCCCACGGAAATAATCATGTCCAGGTTGTAATAATCCAGCAGGCGTTTTACCTCGCGCTTACCCTCTCGGCGAACTGTCAAGTATTTCTTGACAGTTGCCTCCGGCGCCAACTCACCCTCCTCAAAAACACTTTGAATATGGAGACTTATGTTCTGCTTGGTTGTCTGAAACAGATCCGCCATTAGTTTTTGGGTCAGCCAGACGGTTTCATCCTCAAGGCGCACGTCGATTTTGACTTTTCCGTCCTCGGTCTCATAGACGAGAAACTGGCCTTTGCCGGAATCGGGCCGATCACTTCGCACCAGCTCTTTGCTCATAACAGCACCACCTCTTGGGGCTTGCGGGACTTCCCTTTCTTATTTGGGGTCGGACCACTGAATGGGGTCACCTTGATCATTGATTTTGGAAACAGACGTTGAAAAGCCACACACCTTGAACCCCAAACGCCTCAGCCGGAAGCCTTTGGGCCAGAGGGGCTAAAAATGATGATGGATCCATGGAAAACGTTTTTTCGTGGTACGCTTTGTAATTTTTTCGGTAATAGTCTGACATCTTTCTTCAGTGCTTTCGGTCTCTCGTCATTGCCTCAATCCAGATTATTAAAGAGCGGACGAATTGATCCCAAATTCGACTTTAAAGTCCGTCGCTTTAACAACGGGTTTTATAGATTGGTTAAGCTTGACTAAATCAACAATGCCATATCGCGACATCGTCTTGAGCGTTCGAGAGAGATTGCTGCTCTTTCTGCCGGTGGCAATTTCCAGTTCCTTTAAAGATGTGGGCTTCTTTTCATTGATAACCTTTAACAATTTTTGATTCTCGCTGCTGAGTAATTGGGCCATTGAGTTTATGGATTCAAACCATACTTTCGGCTCATCCTTCTTAGGTTTATATTCTCCTCGTGCAATGGCTATTGTTCTTTTTTTATAGTCCTCTCGAGAAATGACCCCGATCTTTAATACCTTTTTTCTCATATTATCACCTATGTCTTTAATATTTCATCTACCGCCGCCCAAAAATCTTCTAAAAGATGGCTTGCGGATTCAAATTCCATCGGAAAAATCTCACCGTCTAAATCCAACAAGGTCTCTAACGAAGAGTCTTCTTTTGAGTATTTATGTTTAGACATTGGTTATAATACTTATCATCTGATGATAATATCGTCAAGTATTAAGGGAAGGCATATAGCCTTGCCCTGCACATACCGCCTTAGCTTGAGGTCGCAAATTGCGACCTCAAGTTTTTTTAAGTCCTGTTTTGTAAGATCGAACATGAAATCTCGTGAAAATCTTTCAATATTTCTTCGAACCTGCTCCTTTAAACGCTTTGTTTCAACACCATAAAGCTCGGCAAGATCCCTGTCCAGCATTACCTTAATACCCCGTATCAGGTAAACCCTAAGGTTGCAAAAGACGAGGATACCGCAGGTCCAAGGCAGTCAAGGCCGCAGTTGTAGTTTTATCTACCGCAAGGTCTTGATAACGCTGGAGATGTGGTGTCATCGGCTTTCCTGAAAGGTAAACAACACAACTAAAAAGTCGTTTAATGGAATGTCGCCAAGGGTTAGATCTCATGATGATTACTCCAATTAGCGCAAATCTTTTTTTTAAGTCGTTTAACATAATCTGATGTGTTGTTTATTCAGCCATAGGGTGAATTTTGCTCTCAATAAGTTCGATGGGAACAAGTTCTGTCATTTTAACATCCCTTTTCCTTTAAGGCGAACAAGGTTCAGAGTCTATAATTCTGTTTTCGAGGATGTCACAATTTGTGATATCCTTATTCTACAGATCGCCCATCTGTTCTATTCAGCAAGACCTCGTTCTCTTAAACGGCGTTCATTTAGTATATAACCGTGAATCAAGTGATCTTTCAAGGTATGAGTGGCCCATATACGGAATTGTAAATGGGTCAAACCTTAATCATTGATTCGTTGAATTATTATACGATATCAAGGTGTTGTTGGCCACTTTTGCCTATTTTTCATCTGTTCATATGACCTCCTTAACGCCCCTCAAATTATAAGTTCCGGCCTTAACCGTTTGTCTATAACGTCATTGACGATGTTGATTCAATCCTTATCATCCCCCTCATTCTCATCTTGAAGACCAGCGGTCAGCTCTGCCTCGATTTCCTCGATGGTCGGCAGGGCGGATTTCAAGTTGTCCGGCAAGGCCCGGGTCAGCTCGTATTCGGAGATGCCGATGGGTTTGTCCAGGCCGCGCAGCGCATACTCCGCCAGCACCCGCTTTTTGTCCTGGCAGAGAATCAGGCCAATGGTGGGGTTGTCGGTTGTATGCCGATACTTATCGTCCACCACGTTGCAATAAAAATTGATCTTGCCGGCGTATTCCG
>CAZIIV010000087.1:0-11451 GCA_964539365.1 uncultured Desulfobacteraceae bacterium
GAGAAAGACGTTAAATTCGTTATCAGCCCGGAATGGAAAGGCAAGACCCTAACCTGGGATGAATTTAAAAAAGTATTTAAAAACAACGGAGAAATTTTAGAACTAAAATGAAACTTTTAAAAGCCTTAGGATTTATATATTTAACCATAACTCTTTCTTTGGGCTTAGTTGCCCAGATAATAATAGTTTTAACCTTAATAGAAATTTACTAAGATTAAATAATATTTTTGGAAAATCAATTATATGGACGGCAGAAAAAACAATGGAGGAGCAAGAGCCGGTTCCGGACACAAAGGGTTCGGCAAGATGTCTGTTATTCAGGAAAATTATGATAAATATTCCCCTGTCTTTTGGAAAAAGCTGGGCGAGCTAATGGAGCAGGGCGATAAGTGGGCTTTATCAGAATTCAATAAGATACAGGTCAAGATGATACCGCAGAAATTAACGGGCGATGATGATAATCCAGTCCCGATATTAGTTAAATTCATAGATGAAAACAATAAAAATACCAGTTGATTTTAAAAGGTTATTTGATGATGACTGGCGGGAGGCGGCTATATACGGAGGCCGATACAGCCTTAAATCCCACACAATAGCCAGATACCTTTTGATCAAGGCAAGGGAGAAAAAAACCAGAGTGGCTTGTTTCAGGGAATTCCAAAACTCAATAGCGGACAGTTCTCATCAGTTATTATCAGAGCTGATTAAAAAATACGAATTGCAAGACTTTGAGATAACCAACAACACCATTATAAACAAAATAAACGGCTCAGATTTTATTTTCAAAGGGCTGGCCAATAACGAGCAGAGCATTAAATCTATTGAGGGTATAGACATCGCTTGGGTAGAAGAAGCGCAAACAGTTTCCGGTAAAAGCCTTGAAGTCCTCACTCCGACCGTCAGAAAGTCAGGAAGCCGGATAATTTACACCTACAATCGCTTATTTGAAGAAGACCCGATACACAAGAGGCTGGTAATAGAAGGCCGGCCGGATACCATAATCATAAATGTAAATTACGATATAGCCGTAAAATACGGCTGGATGCCGGATGAGATACTAAACGAAATAGAAGACGATAAAAAGAACCGCCCCGGACTGTATAAGCATAAATGGCTGGGAGAGCCGATGAACCAAGAGCGGAAGATTTACAAGGGCTGGAAGCTGATTGATGAGGTTCCCCACGAAGCCAGGCTGGAGCGATACGGACTTAACTTCGGCTATTCCAACCACCCTCTGGGGCTTATCGCCCTGTATTACCATAACGGCGGATACATAGTTGACGAGATAATGTATGGCCTGGGATACAGCAACCGCCAGATAGCTGACACCCTTAAAAACGAACCCAAAGCCTTAATAGTGGCGGACTCAGCCGAGCCTAAAAGCATAGACGAGATCAAAATGTATGGCCTGAATATAATCGGAGTGAAGAAAAAGACCGGCCAAGTAATGGGCAGTATGGAAATGGGCAGGGAGAAGGGTTTTGTCCGCTGGAGTATAGGCATAGTCCAGCAGGAAAAAATAAGCGTAACCAAAAGAAGCACAAACGTCTGGAGAGAGCAGGGAAACTATTTTTGGAAGATAGACAAGGAAGACAAGATATTAAATGAGCCGGAGGAGCCGTTCCATTACAGTATGGACGCTGTCAGATACGCGGTAGTGTCATTAGCCCCGGTAATAAATAAAAGGGAATTATTAAGCCGAATTCCAATAATTAAATCACAACCTAAACAAAATGAAGCCAGATAAAAAAGAAACTAAAAAAAAGGAGGATAAAATAGCGGTTTTGCTGGAAGTAAACGACCAAATCCAAGAAGCCGGAGGCCAGACCGTGGAAGAAGCCTTGGACAAGCTTAAAAAGCCGGATGTTATCAAGACCAGAGGACTGTTAAGCATTAAAGGCAAGCCGAACTCAGCCAAGCAGATGAACATAAACATCTTAAAAAGATTTTTTGTTAATAAAACATTCCGCCAGATCACGGCTAAACAATTAAGCGTATATGTTAACTAAAGACGTTTACAGCTACATAGACATCGAAAAGGCCGCCTTCGATATGCCAATAGACCTGCAAGGCTGGAGCTGGTCGATGAAAGAGCATATCAAGAAGGCTTTTTATTACAAACACGGCCGGCAGCTAACCGGCAATTCAGATTTTAAGCCGGTCAAGAACATAGTCCGGCCTATCTTAAACCTGCAATACAGGACTGAAGACTTAGATGTTAAGGACGCAACCCTGTATATAGAAGACCCGGAAAAGTTTGACCTGTCCTTTTTTGTTAAGAAATATTACGAAGATGTATTTTTAAAAGAGCATAACTTAGAAGATTTTTTAGATGAAACCAACGAAAGCCGAGTAGATAACGGCGGAGCGCTTTTATACAACAACGGCTCACCTGTTCCGGAAGTAGTTCCGCTTGAAAGCCTGGCCTTTTGCGACCAGCATAATATCTTATCCGGCCCTATCTGCTTCTCCCACCAATATTCACCCAGCGAACTAAAAGAAAAGGAAGAAAAGGGTTGGGGCAATTCTAAGAACGGCGCGACCGTAAGCATTGATGAGTTAATAACCCTATGCCAGGAAGAATATAAGCAGGACAACACCAACCAAATTGATAAGGCCCCAGGAAAGTATATCAAAGTCTATGAACTCCACGGCGACCTGCCGGAGTCCTGGCTAAGGGAAGAGGGGGATTTTTACAAATACACTTCTCAAGTTCAGATAGTGGCTTATTACACCAAAAGCGACGGCAAGAAAGAGGGCGTTATCCTTTTTAGGGGCAAATCAAAGCCGAACAAGCAGAAATTCAAAGTGGTTTTGCGCGACCCGATAAAAGGCAGAGCTTTAGGGTTTGGGGGCGTTGAGGAGTTGGAAGAACCGCAAGTTTGGACTAACTACTCCCAGTTAAAGTTCCGGCAAATGCTGGACAGCGCCGCCAAGACCGTCTTTAAAACCACCAGCGAAACCGTTGCCAATTTAAGCAAGGTAAAGGACGCCGAGAATATGGAGGCGATACACTTAGAGGAGGGAGAGGATATCAGCCAGATAGACACCTTTCCAAGGAATATAAACTTATTTGAAAGATACACCCAGGAATGGGAGGCGCACGCCCAGAAAATGGGAGCGGCCAATGACAGCATAATGGGCGAAACTCCCAAAGCCGGAACGCCTTTTAAACTCCAAGAGCTGATAACCGAAGAGTCAAAATCACTGCACGAATTCAGGCGGGGCAAATTCGCCAAAGCCATTGAAGAAGTTTACAAGGACTGGACAATCCCGCACCTGGAAAAAGAGGTTAGAAAAGACATGGAATTCTTGGCCGACCTTTCTTTAGAAGAAATGGAAATGATATCGGAGAAACTGGCCGACCGCAGAGCCTTTGAGATGTATAAGGCCGGACAGATAGAATATGCCGACATTGAGGCAAAAAAGCAGGAATTTATAGATGAATTTATGAAAGATAACAAGAAATTCCTAAAATGGACGGCAGACGCATTTAAGAACGCCAAGATCAAAGTAAGCGTCAATATAGCCGGCAAGCAAAAGAACCTATCCCAGTATGTTGACAAGCTGGTTAACGTATTCAGACAGATAGCCTCCGCCCCCCAGCTTTTAGACGACCCCAGGATGTCAAAGATATTCAACAAGATATTGGAAAGCTCCGGCTTGGAACCTCTTGACTTCGGCGCATTAAGGCTGAAACAGCCAATGGCAGAGCCGACGCAAATGGCGCAGACAGCTCCGGCAGAGCAATTATCGCAGGCTATGATAGCTAATTAATTTTAAATAATTTTATGGATTTTTTAAACGAAGTAGAAAAAGCCGAAGTGGAAAAGTTTATCGTTAATGATACTTTGATCGGCGCAGTCAAAAAGATTTTGATGTTTCCGCTATATCAAAACGGCACCTTGGAAGCCGGGGAAACCCCGACAGACAAGAATTTTGCCATTCAAGCGGCCTTGCACGCGATCCAGAGCGACCCGAAAATAACCAATGAAATGCTGGGCGAAGGATTAAGGGCGAGCGTGGAAGCCCTAAGATTGTTAGAGCTTGGTTTTCAAGAGCTTGCCAAGCTGAAAAACAAAAAAGAAACCCTCAAAGAGGAAAAAAACGAAGCTAGATAATTAACTTATAATATTATGAAAAAACTTTATATTATTGCCATTCTGGTTCTGGCTCTTGGATTAAGCGCCTGCACGGCTCCAGATGAGCCCTTGGGAGCGGTCAATGAGCTTTCAAATTATGGCATTAATTCACAAGCAACTTCGACCACGCTAGTCGCTGGCGTGGGTAAAAAGGTGCTGGACGAACAGTCTGGCCGGAAATATGCGATTATTATGAATACAGGCTCCACCGAGGCTTATTTATCACTTTATCAAAGCGCTACCACAACAGCCGGATACGCGGCCATAGCCGACAGCGAATATGCCATAAGAATAAACGCCAACGGCGGTGCTTATGAGATTAATTTAGATAATTTATATACAGGCCAGATTGTTGCCTCGTCATCAGGCGCGACTACAATCAGAGCCTTACAAATATACTAATATGCTAAAAGGAAAATTAAAGAGCTTGAAAGACAAGTTCTATGACGAGGAAAAAAAGCCCGTCAAAAAAGAGGAAAAAAGGCCGGAAAAAAAGGTCGAGGCCGAAAAGCCCAAAACTAAAAAATCTAATAAATCTAAATAAAAAGAGTATGAAGAAAATTTATTTATCCCTTATCGCCGTTTTAGCCGTTTTGGGGCTTGCTGGCTTCGCTTCCGGCTACTATGGCGGAACGCCCAAAGTTGTTGTCGAAGGCGACTATATAGAAGCTGACGGCGAAATGCTGGGAGCCGTTTCCGGACCGGATTATTATGACGATTTCAGGGTTCACGGTTCTCTTAACTACAAGGAAAAAATGGTTTCCTTGGCGAACACTACCGGCGATGCTTATTCCACTACCACGTTGACGATAGCCGACAGCGGAAGCACCTATCTTATTTCCGGCACCGGCACAACTATCACCCTGCCGGCAGTAGCGCAAAGCGAGGGTGTTAATTTCAAATTTATGGTTAACGGCGCCTTGGGGGTTGCTAATTCAATTATTGCCTCGGCCGAAGGGGACAACATTGAAGGCAGCTTGATTGTTGCCGGAGCCGTGGTCGACTGCGATGCTGAAGATTTTATTAACTTTATCCAAGACGGTGAGAACTTGGGCGATTATGTAGAGGTCTATTCAGACGGTTCAAAATGGTATATCGGCGACAGCGGAGCATTAACAACCTCCAAGCTAACCTGCACAGACCCAAGTTAACATAACGGGGTTATAATTCCCTTTTAAAAAAATTACCTAAGTTATAATTCTTTTAAAAATTATCTGGGTTATCGTTAGCCGAAATTAACGATTATCCATTTATCATTTTATGGAAAACGAAAATGACAACTTCCAGGACGAGGATATTTCTGAACTTCCCGAAGTCGGGGAAGGGCAGGAAGACACCACGGACTGGAAAGCAGAGGCTCTTAAATACCAGGGGCTTGCCAAACGGTATAAAACCAAGGCCGAAAAAGCAAAAGAAACCCCTGCTAAGAGCGAAGCTAATAAACCAGAAAAAAAAGACGCTTCACTTGATTACGGCCAGCTTGCCTTTTATAATTCAAAGTCAAACACGGTCAAAATAGAGGCCGATGAAGACATAGATTATCTAAAGCAAGTAATGGAAGAAACCGGCAAATCACAAGCCGACATTCTTAATTCAAAATGGTTCAGCGCGGAAATAAAAGAAAGAGCCGAAATAAGAGCCTCGGACAAGGCCGTTCCCGCCCACGGCGAAAGAATAGCCAAGTCCGGCAAGGATACGGTAGAATATTGGCTGGGTAAAGGCGAGCTTCCAAGCGACTCAGAGTTAAGGATGAAAGTAGTAAATGCCAGAATAGCCAGGGAGAAGGGAGCCAACAGCGCTTCCGGCCCCTCGGTCGTTTCAAACGCTTCCGGCATAATGGTCAAGTAGAACGTTCTTTTACAACCTAAATGGCTAATACAGTAGTTTATGCTGAAGCCTGGGCCACAAAGCTCCAGGAACGGCTGGCCTATCCTCAAAACTGGAAAGAGATATGCAACGTAGAATATACCAACGGCAGGGTTTTCAATAACCCCTATATGTCAACCACCCCGGCCGCGCAGTCTCACACCAGAGGAACGGCTTTTGAACACCAAGATTTTGCTATTACCAACGAATACGTCACTATCAATCAGTCATACATCTGGCCTGTCTATATTGATTTCGCCGATCTGGCGCAGTCAACTTTCGTCAAGCAGATGGAAATGGCTGAATTGGCCGGTGATATATTAAACGAGGTAGTAGAAACCGATATGCTTGCCAACCACGCTATGTGGACGGACTTTGATAATGCTTCAATCGGAAACTCAGCCGGTAATATCACCGTCAGCGCCACCAACGTTGACGACATTATTAGGGGCATAAAGAGAGAGATTAGGGAAGCCAACGGCTCCAAACTGGCTAAGAGAAACGGCATTTTCATTGTCTGGCGCGCTGCCGACTTTGAAATTCTGGAGCAGTTCTGCCAGGCGAACGGCTTTAATACCGCCGACAACGCTTTGGCAAACGGCACCGTAGAGGGCTTTAAATATATGGGAGTAGAACATTATGTTTCCAACTCCCACACCGCCAACCACGTGTTTGCTGGCGTTAAAAAGCTCTTCCACGTCGGTATCGTCAAGGACACTTACGGAAAGGTTTATGTTGATATGATGCCTGCCCAAAAGGAAAGCGGATCAAACGAAGCCGGGCCTTTATCAGGTGTTGGTATATCGCAAAGAGTGGACTGGGAATTCAAAGCCTGGACAAACACCAAACCGTTATTGTTTGATGTAGCCGTAGCCTAGTAGCTAATTTTAGCTTACTTTCATACTCCGCTCGTCTTTAAAAGGCGGGCGGGGATATGAAAATAACTTTATAACTTTATGCAATATAGAGAAACAACAAATTCAACCGGAATAGTGGATATGATTTACTGGCTTACTGGCGCGGATACAGTCAGCTATCCTTTGGGAATTGTGGTCGGCCACGTAAACGCCGGCTTCGGGGAAATAATCAGCAACATTTTAAAAGTAGATAAACGCTGGCGCTGGGACGACAGCAACATCACCAAGTCTTTAGAAACAACTTTCAGCTTAGAAGACGGCACCGGCGAATACGGCATTTTAGCCAGCACTCCGGCGCAAACATACCAAGACTTCAACAAGATATTCGGCGTTTCAGTCAAGGACGAGAATGGCGACTGGCGTGATTTGGAATACATAAACAGGGAAATAGTAGCCAAGTCCGGTATAGCCTGGGATGAGTTTGAAGACACAGACGGCACGCCAACCTATTATATGCCGGAAGGAACGCAATTATTCTTAAAACCGGCACCAAATTACGACTCAACCAACGGGGCTAAAATATACGTCCAGAGAAACCCCGTCTTTTTCATATACTCAGATACAACCAAAGTCCCGCCCTTTGACAGCCGTTTTCATTATCTTTTGGCTTTATACGGACAAATGGGCTGGGCAATGAAGAACGAGCCGAACAGAGTGCCTGGCATAAGGGGCTTGATCTTGGCCGGACTAAAAGAGATTAGAACGCACTATGCCAGCCGGCTGGAAATAAGCGAGCCGGAATATGTAAATATTAACTGGAAATAATATGGCGACATTATCAAACGGCGACAAAGCCACCACCACGCTTGCAAACACGGATACAGCCACCACCACGCTTGCAAACACGGATACAGCCACATATCAATCAAACCTGTGGGACGAGGACAACTTGCCTTGGGCGGATGATTATCTGCCCTGGCAGGATGAGGATTTGATAGAAACAGACAGCGCCTTAACTGATTTAGCTAATGACAATAAATTATGAGTAAGCATTATAACAAAATAGCCATAGCAGTTTTAGCCATAGCCAGCCTTGCTATGGTTTATAGCGGATACAGCGCCCTAAAAAAACAGGGCGACGCTATGCTGGGCATTACCGCCCTTGTAAATACCGACACCGGCTCAACTTCAATGGCCGTAATAAACGCTAATTTTGCCGAACTTGAAGCCGATAAACTGGAACATTCCGATATGTCAGGCGGAACCGGCATAACTTACAGCTCTGGGGCTATTTCTTTTGACTGTTCAGAGGTAGAAGGAACCGGCATAAATTGCGCCACCGAAGCCATAACCTTAGACGCTACCGGCGACTGGACAGGCACTTTTGACGGCTTGGAGGGAAGTGCCTATTTCGCTTTATCGGACTGGCTGGCAACCACCACGGACGGCCTTGATCAAGGCTCAACAAACCTATATTGGAGCCAAGCCCTTTTTGACGCGGCTCTTTTAGGCACCACCACGATAGACTCAATAACATCACTTCCCAATTTAGTGGGCGGAGAAGGCACTGGCACGGTCAATTCAGGAACTACCGGCCAAATACCATATTACGCTTCTGACGGAACAACTTTAAGCGGAACTTCAACCATAAAAATCAATCCAAACGGAAACATCATCTTAGATAAAGGAGCCGGAACCAGCCCCGGATTATACCTCATAAACGGCGATGACGCATTTGGGTATATAAACAAAATGGCTACGGAAAGTAATAGTTATCTTAGTTTTTCAAGCGAAGATGGCTTTAAATTCTCAAACAGCGTAGGTGAGGATATATATATAACGGGGGGACAGTTGGGTATAGGCTCAAGCTCTCCCAATTTTACTCTTGACGTGGACGGAACCATAAACGCTTCCGGCAACATTACTGGCGGAAATCTGAACATTTCAAACTGGGACACCGCTTACGGCTGGGGCGACCACGGTTCTGCCGGGTATCTAGGCTTATCGGCCTGGTATTCTACCACCACCCACGCGCTTTTAGCCTCTTTACCGTCTTTAACCATAACCGAAAGCCAAATATCAGACTTCGGCACTTATTTAACCGCCGTTTCTTCCGACTCAGACTGGACAGACCACAACAATTACCCCTCCGCTTGTTCTGCTGGACAGTATGTTTCAGGCATAGGCGACACTTTGACGTGCGGAACGCCGTCTGGAAGCTCATCCGGCACCTCAACGCCCTATATAACCGTTTGCGCCTCAGACTCGCAGATGTCTTTTTCCTGTAATTATACAGCAGACGGCACGGCCGACCAGGTACAGATACAGGCGGCCATAGACGGCCTGCCGACTAACGGGGGCGTGGTAGTTTTATCAGACGGCACTTTTAACACCGATGACGAGATATTCTGGGATAAGAACGCCGTCACCCTTATGGGGCAAGGCGTGGAGGCTACGGAAGTGGCCTGCTCGTCTTCAACGGTTGACGCTATCAGAGTAGGCACAAGACAGGCCGGGGGAACTTACCGGAAATGGAACGTAATTAGGGATATGACCGTAAATTCGGCCGATGACAATACTACCAAAGCCTGCATTAAAATAGACGGCGGAGGCGAAGGAACGGAAATAAGCCGAGTTAAGACCGTGGACGGCAAGCACGGCTTACAGCTTATGGATATAGACAGGGGTTATTTTTCAAAAAACTATGTGGAAAATCCGAACACATCCGGCTTTTCCTTAGAGCAAGGGCTGGAAAATACAATGGGAACGATAACCTTTGACGCTAACTCCGTAGCCCTAAATGCCACCAATACAATAGGTATGGAAATAAAAGGCGTGGACGGCCAGGAGATAGTTAATTATGTTGACAGGGTTAATATAACCTCAATGCTTTTTTATACTCAAATAGGAGCCGGAATTACCGGCACGATAGGCTTAAAAGCCACCTTGGGCGTACACTCTTTAACAGTCCAGAACTCCATATTTGAAAACAACGAAACCCACGTCAATTTTCTTGACGAGAGTTATGCTAAATTCTTGAATAATACTTTTATGAATACGGGCGGAACTTCCACCAACGCCTTTTTATTCGAGAACGACACCCACCTGATTACGGTAGAGGGTTGCCGTTTCCAGCAAGCCACAAACCTTTTTAACGGCGACTCCGGCTGGACGCAGATATACCTGCAAGGAGGCAACAAGAATAACGGCGACGTTGAAAACGTCTGGACAGGGCAATTCGGCTATAAATCAGGCTTAGACTTTATTTTCGCCGGAAGCTACCAGTTGCAATTAGGAAGCGACTCGGACAAGATAAACGCCGGATATTTTAATAACCTAAGCGTAGCCGGAACTTTCACAGCTCCGTCTGGTTATAGTTTGCCCTTGACGGCTTCAAGCACTCAATGGAATACGGCTTATAACTACACCCAGAAAAACGCTTTATTCAAATCCTGCGTTGCCTCAACTTCTATTGCCTTTGCGAGTGCTGGAAACTTCCCGCTACCGCAAGTAGATGACGCTTACACCATTACCAATATTCGCTGTAATGTGGTTGGAGGCATAAACTATTCAATAACCATAACCGACGGAACAAACGCCACCGAGAGTATAACTTGCACGACCAGCGGGGCGAATGACGACGGAAGCATTACTAACGCAAGCGTAACCGCAGGAGAGCAGATGTATCTTGATTTTGGCACCGCCTCAAGTAGTCCTAATTACTTATGTTTTTCAATATATGCAGAATAAAACAAAAATAGCCATAACAGGAGGACTGATAGCCGTAGGCGGATATTTTGGTTTAGCCCCAGAAGAAAAAATGGTTTTTGGCAACGGCCAGCTTATTGAAATTAAAAACAACAACGCGATAATAAGCAGGGATTATAGGATAGAAAAAGCCGCTTTTATTAAAGAAAAGGAAGATATACGAGTGGAGTTGGGGGATAAAACAAAAGATGTTTTTGTTCCCGAACTCACTGTATCAAGGTGGGATGAAGCTTTTTTAAAGATAGGAGTGCCTGATAAAAGCAAGCTGGTTAAAAAAAGATTATTTGGCGGAGGTGGTCAAGTCCAATTAAGCACTGAAAACGAAATTATAAAATACGATGAGGGGGATATTGAATATCATTATTACAATATTAAGCCAAGCGAAAAATATCCGGAAGGAGCTTTCGAATATGAGGTCGTTTTGTTGGAAAAACCTTTAACGAATATTATTGAAATGCCGATAGAAACTCAAGGACTGGATTTCTATTACCAACCTGAACTAACCGAAGAAGAAAAAGACGAGGGGGCGGAAAGACCTGAAAATGTCATCGGCTCTTATGCCGTTTACCACGCTGAAAAACAGGGGGACTATTCTAAAATAGGAGGCAATAACTACAAAGCAGGAAAAGCCTTCCATATTTACAGACCGAAAATCACAGACGCAGACGGCAAAGAAGTTTGGGGTATTTTAAATGTAGATACTGATAACGGATTATTAACAGTAGAAGTCCCGCAAGAGTTTTTAGACAAGGCAGTTTATCCAGTAGTGGTTGACCCGACCCTTGGATATACGAGTATTGGCGGAACATTCAGAGCTT
>CAZIIV010000088.1:0-3120 GCA_964539365.1 uncultured Desulfobacteraceae bacterium
AGCACAAGCGCAAATACCCTCCGGGTCAATACAAGAAAAAGCATAAGAAAAAAAAATAAATGGCTGGGGTGACAGCTGTGATCAGCATGAAGTAAATTAAGTTAATCATAGAAATTGAGGAATGACCACTTAATTTGGAGTTAAGATGAGAGAAAAGCATCGTGAACTTTCGATAGTTGTGTTCACTGTCACACGGGAAGTTCCAGGTATTTCTTCTCGACCGGAGGCATGAAAAGACCTTTTTCCTTTAAATCTTCAAGGTTCATTTCCCAGATTTTAGCTTTCCGTCTGGGAGTCTTTTGCAGGTTAAGAACACTGATATCAACTTTTTCCACCAGAACCTTGGCAAGTTCGATAATTTCTGAAAAATCTTTATAAAATATTGAATCCGTTGAGGAAGAGTTTTGACTCCGCCTCAAATTATTTGAGACGGAGCCCTTGATTCCCGAGACAGACGGCTATGTTGTATTGCAGTGGCTGTTCTTGGATTTTTAATTCAACACGAAGGTAATCAAAACCATGCTCTTCTTCCCTGCTTTTGATGCCGGGAAGTGCAGCTTTTTGAGTTCCTGAAGCATGCAGCGTTTAAACCGGTTTTCTTCCGCAGCGCCTTTATCCGGATCAACTTTGGTGACACGACCGGAAGCATCGATAACCATTTTGAATACAATTTTTTCCTTTAAATCAAGTTGATTTTCAAACGCCTGCCGAAAACAGATGTTAAATGATCGGATATGTTTTTTCAGAACTTCCCGGATGGAGTGTTCTTTCACATCTCCGGTTATGATAACTTCTCCCAGTTCAATGGTATTTTTATCATGGGAAGTGATGTCAGCTTCCGATTCGCCTGTCAAAGGATCCTCTTTTTTACGTTCCAGGCTTTCTTCTATGACCTGGTTTTGAAACCCAAATATCGAAGGAGCATTTGCAAAGGAAGCTGTGGATTTTCTGACCAAAGAGCCATTTCCTGCCACTGCATGGTCTGAAACCCCCCGGGGGAGAGGAAGCGGTTGTTTGACGGTTATTGCCTGTCCATCCTTGAGCCGAACCTGAGTGTCCACGGCAACAAATGAGGTGTAGGCGGTCAAAAGATTATAGATCAGACCCAGTCGGGTCACTTCTTGAACCCGTTCATCCTGTTTGTTGAGTGTGTTGTAGTCGGATAAAAGAGCGATGCGGTGCCGTGCCCACAGGTAACGCAGGGCAGAGTTTGTCTGTAATGGCCTTATTTTAGAAACATCTATTTTTTTCGAAAAGGCATGTTTTCCGGTGAGACCCTGTATAGAGATGATGCCCCGGGGCCTGCCCCGCCATTTACCGAACACGATCACGGGCCGGTCCGCAAGTACGTCGGGAATACTTGGGGGTTCCACGTCAAAAGCCTTAAACCGCCCGAAATTGACCTTGATTTCCGTCAATACCGGAGATTCAACGAGTTTTCTGAATCTGTTCGCTTTTTCGGATGCTTGTTCAGGTTGTGTAAGTACGAAGGGTTCTCCCATCCCCACCCGTGCCATTCCTTCAATCAAATGGCGATTGACGCTGGATCCGATTCCAAATGTAAACATATTGGCGTGTCCCAGATTGTTCCGTATCAGGTCAAAGGCCTGTTCTTCTACCGACACATATCCGTCCGTGGCAATGACAATGCTCCGAGAGAATCCTTGGGTTTTTGGCAGACAAAGCGCTTTTTTTAGCGCGGGTAACAGCCGGGTTCCGCCGCCGCCGCGCTGTCGGTCAATGATATTTATGGCGTGTGAAATGTTTTGCGGGGTCGCCGACACGGAGTGTTTCGACATCAGGTGGGAGCCTCCGGCAAACAGCAGCACATTGAATGTATCTGTGGGACGCAGATTGCCAATTAAGCCTTTAAGAAGTTTTTTGGATATGTCCAAAGGGAAGCCGTGCATGGATCCTGATACGTCAACAACGAATATATACTCCCGGGGCGGGATTTGGCTTTTGACGACCCGTTTGGGCGGCTGTACCATCAGCAGGAAAAAGTTTTCTTCCTTTCCTTCAGAAACAAGGAGACCGCTTTCAATTTTGCTGCCGGCGAGGCGATATTTCAAAATAAAATCCCGGTTGCCCCCCTGTTTTTCGGATGGGTCCAGAGTAACGGTGGCAAAATCAGTCCCCTTGTAACTGGTGTCGGTCTTATGGGATTCGCAGGAGATGTCTTGAATCGGGATGCCTGCTGAAATATCCACGGCAATATTAAACGTATAGGTTGGAGGTTCTCCCTGATGAAGATACGGATTTGCCGTCCATGTATGGGACGAGCCGGCTTCATGGTTCTGGGTATCCACGTAACGGGGCCCCACAACCGTAGGATAGACGAATTCGTAAACCGTGTCCGTGGGAATCAGCAGTTCCGTATATTTGAGTTCTACTTGAATCACGTCAGAAGGCAAAATATTGGCCACATTCATCTGAAAAACATTGGGCCTGTGCTGCTCTAAAAGAGATGCGTTTTTTCCCGCTTGTTTGGCCTGGTCATATTCCTGCCGGGCCTGCTCACGCTCGCGTATTTTTGCTGTGATGGTTCGCTCTCCGATAATCATTTTCATCCCGTAAACCGCAGCCCTTGAGGATGCCGGAAACACATACACGGCTTCCAGGGGCTTATGGCCTTCATTTTTATAGACCTGTGTTACGGTGACATCGGCAATGACCCCTGAAATATTCACGTGAGCCTGTGTGGATTTCAGGGGGAGGCGGTCCGCGTCCGAGTCCTGGCTCTTTATCAGGAAATACGGAGATAATGTTTGATCCGCACCATTTTCCGGGTGCGCATGAGAAGGGGTTGCCGCAGCGATAATTACTGAAAGGATCAGCGTTGCAAAAATACTTTTTTTGTATGTCATTTTTTAACCTCCTTATTTTGGGATTCAAAGGTTCAAGATTGAGGTTTCAGGTGTCAGTGTTCAGGTGTCAGTGGTTCAGGGTTCAAGGTTCGTCATTTGTCATTCGATATTCATTATTCGATATTCGATATTCGATATTTGTTATTTCGGGTTCAAAGGTTCCTGAATCCCGAAATTCTGACACCTGACACCCGAAATCCGACACCTGAAACCTGACCCCAAATGCCTGAACTTTAACCCCTTAGACAAGGAG
>CAZIIV010000088.1:3220-9915 GCA_964539365.1 uncultured Desulfobacteraceae bacterium
ATTTCCAGATTTTTATCCGCAAGGTCGGGCGGAGGGGTTTGGAAAGTGGCCAGTCCGGTTAATTGTGTGCAAAAAGATTCGTAGTTTTCGGCGGGAATTTCTGCATCAATGGATTGTAATTGGTCTTCCTGTCCATCATATTCTGCGGCCAAAACCTTGCCTTGTGCATGATCGATGATATGTGTTATCCGGGCAAGGAGGTCGGAAGTCCGGTTTTTTTCTCCGGTGTCAATTTTTTTTTCAAAAGAATTTGCAGGAGCGCTCTCTTTTTCAACCGTGCTTTCTCGGCCTTCAAGAAGTGGCGCAGCCTGAATAACAATGCCGGGTTTAAAATTCCCTCCGATGACACCTGTTTTGAGAACAAGGGCAAGTTTAATGGGGTGATGTTTTCCGGCAGTTTGTTTGGACTCTGCTTTTGCCATAAATGAGGAGGACGGTTTGGATTCTTTTTGGATTAAAGGCGTAGCGGTTTTTTTCCCGGATCTCCGGGGTAACATAACAGGTTCACTGTCCGATAGCTTTGCCGGAGCTTCTTCGATAACGGTTGCCGGAGGTTCGGCTTGTTTTTTTAATGCCGGTTTCATACGATCCGTTTTTGGTTTTTCGCCCAATCTTTGGGATGGGGTGCCTGTAGGTATCTTCATCATTTGAATTTCCGGCTGCTGAATGTTCACAACCAAAACAACAAGAATCGTAACCGTGGCGGCCGCTGCCAGTTCCAGAGGAATTTTAATATGAAAGGGCAAAAACAACTTGCGAAAAATATTATTGAAACCGGAGCGCGTCTCCATACGTTCACGGATTTTCCCAAGAAAATCCTCCGGAGGCTTAACCGGTTCCAAAGCGCCCAGTTCTTCAACCACCGCACGTAATGATGTGAACTCTTGTTTGCAGTTCTCACAGACCGCAATATGCTTTTCAACTGCTTTCCGGGTTTGCGCATCTAACGTGCCGTCTACGTATTCGGATAAAAGCTCTAAAACAGCGGCACAGTCCATATGCATATCCTTCCTTTGGATCACAGATGAACACAAATTATCAAGATTTTTAAATTGCAAAAAACAATATTATCTGTGTATATCTGCGAAAATCTGCGTCCTATTCAACCTGTTTTTTAGATCAAGCCTTGCTCTGGCCAGTCTGGATTTGACCGTGCCGAGATTCAGGCCGGTGATATCCGCAATCTCCTGATAAGAGAGTCCTTGAATGTCCCTCAGTACAATTATCCGCTTTTGCTCTTGGGGCAAGGCATTGACGGTTTTTTGAATCATCATGATCCGCTCTTTTTTTTCAAGACTATTCTCGGGAGATGAGAAGCCACTGTGTATTTCATATGAAGGGTTATCCTGGTTTGGGTTTTCCGGATTTTCAAACGAGACCGTCCTTTTTTTCCACCGGTAAGCGGATGACTTGCGCCTGTTTTTACATGTGTTAATCGCAATTCGATAAAGCCATGTGGAAAACGACGATTGAAACCGGAACTTTTTTATCGCTTTGAAGACGTTTATGAATATGTCCTGAGCACAATCGTTTGCTTCCTGATAATCCCCTAACAACCAGTAAACCATGTTAAACAATTTATCTTTATGTCTTATCACCAGTTGCTCGAATGCCGCCATGTCACCACCCTGAACGGCTCTAACAAAGACCGCATCCGGGTCGGGTGACCTCGCCGACTTTTGTATCTCTTTATCCATAAATTTAGACAATTATTATAAAAAAATGTTCCATTGATTAGAGATTTTCTAAAGAATAATTTCTTTTTGTCGCTCAAGCAACCCATAATTTCAGACCTCGTAAATTTAAAAAGATCTTAAGGACAGTTACCCTTTGACCGGTCATGAAGAGGAGATTCATTCTGCAAATAACGACAATAATGCAATAACAGCTATAGGATATTGCAAAAAAGTAATATTAGCTCTTTGCCTCTTTTCCGGTTATTCATTTTAAATCAAATAATAACAGATAAATATACTATATTCTATAATATAGGCATAATCTGGCATGTACCTTGCTGTATGATCCAACAAAATTCTAATTCATGGAGCATCAGGAAACGCATATCCTGATTTTGCAGTATCCGCGTATATACAACAATAACCGTGACAAAAAAATAATCGTGTCTCCCTTTTTTAGATCATGAATAAGGGGGCATGTTTAAAAATAAATATTAAATGAATAAGGAGGAAAAAGGTAATGAAGATTAGAGAGGTTAACTTAATTATTTTAATCGGTTTTTTTATGTTGTTATTTGGTTCTGCCAATGTTTGGGCAGAGGAAGAACGTCCGAGCGCTTCAGCGGATGTTGCCATTCTTAGCAAATATATCTGGAGGGGGTATGAATTGAGTCGTGACAGTATCGTCATTCAGCCTTCCATGACGATCAGCTATAAAGGCTTCTCAGGCAATCTCTGGGGCAACCTGGACACCGACAAATACGTGGATACCGGTGAAGATCATGACTGGACCGAGACCGATTTGACGCTTTCCTATGGCAAGGGGTTTGGCATGTTGAGCGTGGAAGGGGGCTATATTTATTACGCCTTGGATGGTGATGACACCCAGGAGATGTATCTGAGTTTGGGTCTTGATACGTTCCTTTCGCCGTCGTTAACAGTTTACAGGGATATTGACAATTTTCCGAGCTGGTATTTTCTGTTGGGCATCTCTCATGCATTCGAGATTTCGGAAAAGATCTCCCTGGAAGTTTCGGGATCGATCAGTTACTTGCTGAGCGACGACGAGGACGGGTATCCCGAGGTTGACAATGGTGTGCTTACGGGCGATGGATTTGAGAACTTCCACGATGGGGTGATTTCGGCAAGCCTGCCCATCGCGGTTACCAATTATATGACCATTGCGCCGTCGTTGTCCTATACGTTCCCGCTTTCAAGTGATGCAAGCGACGAAATAGAATATCTTAGCTTTAAAGGTGACGATGACAGCTTTATTTACGGCGGGGTAAGCGTGAGCATGGCCTTTTAAGATTGGCAGCCCATCCCCGCATCAGGCATGCGGCCCTCTATGGGAGGCAAACTGACATCTGCCGAAACTTCCCATGAGGGTCGATGCCAGATTTTGCAGCAGGCAGGAGTATTTTTTTCAAACGGCACGGCCGGCGGTCTTGTATTGAAGTAATGTTAAATATTATCATGTTCCTTGATATAATAGAGTGTGGCGCCTACGGGTGAGAAGGAGAGAAAAAATATGCCCGCGATTGGAATCAGGAACAAGAGACCAAATCCTAAATGAACGGGCAAGTTTTTATAAAAAAACTTGAAACGAGACCTAAAAGGATAAAGTCTCCTGGCCGGAACAAGATCCGTATTGTCCCAAGCGAGAAAAATTACGGCAGTTAAAGAAGAGAAAATTGTGAAAAGCGGACCTAACGGGGTCAGCCAGCCAAGCAGCATGATCAAGAGACTCAAAAGGACCGGCACTATAGTTCGGGGGATTTCCTGTTTGATCAGGTAAAAAAACCGCTTTAAGAAAGGCATTTTTTGCGGCTCTTTTTCTTGTCCGGACACCAAGCGTTCGGTAATTTGAGACATGGCGTCCATAATAATCACGCAAAAAAGGATCTGGGAAATAAGATAGGAAAAAACCGAAGACAGTGCCACAAGAAAAAGGGAAAGCATCCAGGAAAGAAGGTACCACAGCCATAAAAGCCACCGGCTTTCCGGTCTTGTCCAGATAAGGGTTAATATCTCCTGATGATGTACAAAGATCAGGCTTGCAAAAATGATTGTGATGATAATAACTGCAGCAAGCCTGATAAGCCCCAGCATCAAGAGTTTCGGCGTTTTGACGCCCAACCAAAAACCCCGTATGTTATAAGTCATACCCTCAAATATTTTCATGTGGTTACGAGCCTTTTAAAATATTTTTCCTATTTTGTTTACAATCAATTAAAAATAAACAATGGAATTTTTCCTGGTACTACATCTCTTGTCTGCCAAACGAATCGACCTTTTGTTTTGATAAACAAGGGTCATGGTACTCCCGGAAGTCACCCGCCCATTATATCTAATTGTTTTATTAAACGTTTCCGACTTAAAGGTCAACAATTGATTTTGTTGTATTCAAGGGCAAATTGGTGTATTAAGAAAAGCTGACTTGCAATATATATCGGCGATGAAATCCGTTACGGAGGTTTTAACCATTGACCGGACAATCAACCGGAGCGGTCAGGCTCAGGAACTTATTAGATGCTCCCGAAATTATAATCATGCCGTGCTGTTTTGACGGCATCAGCGCAAAGCTCATCCAGCAGTGCGGGTATTCTTTGACCTTTATGAGCGGTTTTGCGGTCTCGGCAGCGCGCCTGGGATTACCGGATACGGGGCTGATTTCTTATGCCGAAATGTTGGATCAAGGTCGTAATGTCTGCTCGGCGGTTGATATCCCGGTGATCGGAGACGGGGATACCGGCTACGGAAATACGGTAAATGTCAAGCGTACGGTTCACGGGTACATCCAGGCCGGATTCGCCGGCATTATGATCGAGGACCAGCGCAGTCCAAAACGCTGTGGTCACACCATGGGCAAAGAAGTGGTAGGGCGAGAAGACGCTGTCCGGAGGCTGCATGCCGTGATCGAGGCACGGGATGAAGCGCGTGATCGAGGAGATGATATTGTAATTGTCGCGCGTACCGATGCACGGGATACCCACGGACTTTCCGAAGCCATTGAGAGAGCAAAGCTCTTTGTGGATATGGGTGCTGATATTATCTTTATTGAGTCCCCTCGTTCAGAAGAAGAAATGCATAGGATTTGCATTGAGGTTGGCGGTTGCCAGATGGCCAATATTCTTGAATATGGGAAAACGCCGGTATTACCGCCCGAGTCACTTAAGGAGATTGGATATAAAATTGCTGCGTATCCGTTAACGCTGTTGTCTTCTGCGGTGTATGCCATGCGCGAAGCCCTGCATGACATACGGGAAGGAAAAACACCGGAACGGATACTCGATTTTTCTGATTTGCAGGCTGTGCTCGGGTTTCCGGAATATGATAACACCTTAAGACGTCTCGAAGGTAAGAAACAAGTAAAAGAGCATTGAAAGGCAATTATTCGACTTCGCCGCAATTCCGCTTTGACTCACCGGCTGCTTGCGGCATGGTTTTGCGAAAAAATGTAAATTTCTGCATTGGAAACTCGGTTGTGCCCAAAATAAGTTTATGGATGGGCGCAATTTGATTGTTTTAACATCGTTTGTTTTCTTGAGAAAAAAGTGGGGAAATAATGCATTCAGAAAAATTACGAGTGGCATCCGGAGTCAGCCAACTGGATAACCTGCTTGGAGGCCTCTATATCGGAGATAACGTGGTGTGGTATGACAATTCCGGAAGTCTGGCCTCCGTGTTTTGTCTGAACTTCATTCAGGCTTCCCAGGCACAAAACAGACCGCTCATTTATGTCAGCTTTGATCGTTCCCCGAAAAACCTCTTGGAAAAGCTGGGGGTTTTGGCCCAAAACAATAAATTAATCATTCTGGACTGCTTTACATACGGAAAAGGTTCGGCTTCCAAAATTTTTCTCAATTTTTACAAAAATAAAAAATCCAAATGGCCCTGCCAAATTATGAAAGTGGATGAGCCTCGCCAAACCGATAAGGTAATGGATGCCCTCTACGGAATTCATGGAACTCTGGTCGGCGAGGTTCGATTCGTTTTTGAAAGCCTGACCGGCATGCAGGAATTGTGGGGAGGCGAGCAGCATCTAATCAACTTTTATTCCCACTCCTGCCCCCGGCTGTATGAATTAAACACCGTTGCTTACTGGGTCATCGAAAAGCGAGCCCACTCTCCCCGACTCAGAGCCCAGATCAATCAAATCGCTCAGGTTGCTATTGATTTATCAGTGAAAAGAGGCAAGACGTCATTAACCATTCTAAAAGCGGAGAATCGCGAACTGGATACGTTGAACAAACCGTTTAATTACTGGAGCAAAGATCTTAGAATTACGTTTGACTCAGAAAAGCGTTCAACCGAGTGGTTTGATCTGGGATTACGTTTAAAAGAATTTCGCACGCGGCGCGGTCTTTCTCAAACAGAACTGGCAAAACTTGTCGGCGTGACACCCAGCAGCATTTCCCAGGTGGAAAGCAACATCATATACCCGTCCTTACCCGCACTTCTTAAAATTGCAGAAGTTCTGGCTGTTGAATTGAGTTCTTTTTTTAAGGAATCCATTGATATGACCAGCCGGATGATTTTTTCTTCAATGGAAGCGGTGGAGGTTAAGTTGCCGAATTTGACGGAAGGAAATATTAATGCAAAGCTATTGATACCGGTGGATTTCAAACCCAAAGCCGAACCGTATCTTCTTGAAATTCCGCCTAAAAAAACTCTACCCTCCCATTTTTTTATCCATAAAGGACAGGAAATCGGATATTTGTTATCGGGCAAGCTGCAACTTAAACTGGAGAAGTCCTTGTATAACGTTCGTTCCGGTGATGTGATTTATTTAACCTCCGAAATGCCTTCCCAGTGGAAAAATCCCGGTCCGGGTACGGCTAAGTTGCTCTGGATCAAGATCAAGTAACCCCCGGATTCGATAATAACCTCTGTTGTATTCTTTCTTCTGTGTTATTAAAATAAAAACCCTCATTGATATCTTATGAACTTTTCAACCCCGGTTCTTAACTTTCATGTCCTAATGCGCAGGGCTTTTAGAAAAAATCCGAAAATTTA
>CAZIIV010000088.1:10015-11420 GCA_964539365.1 uncultured Desulfobacteraceae bacterium
GAAAATTTATTCATCACATTAAAGAAGAATTATTGCCGGGGCAGAGAGCGTATCTTGAAATTAAGGATTCAGGAATCGATCCAATTACTCTTGAGATTTCCCATTTGGATTGTCCTCTTTTTTAAGAGAGGGCATACGGACACGGTTGCATTAAGAAACTCAGACCGCCTGCAATCATACGTGACGAAACGGGGTGAAAACTATATTATGCATCACCTCGTTTTAGCGTTTGGTTAACTCCAACTGTTTGCAATCCATCCAATGGGTTGATTTGGTTTTTAACCGTGTTTTTTAGTCCCAGTCATTTTTCATCAAATTTCACTTCCCAATTGTAATCAAGAATCACCGAAATATAAATAGTGCCTGAACGAAAACTGTCTTTTCCGACAATATCTGCGCCCCGTGGAATGCGCAGCCTATTTTTTCGTTCGGGCATTAAATACGGATTTCGTAACCCGGAACTTAGAACGAGATATTCATTGACCATTTGGAAATAGACAGGTAATTTCTTATCCTGAGCGAAGCGAACCCAGTTGTTTGACCAGTCTTTTTGTCTTTTAAAGCAGTAAACTTTTCGATGAACAATTATCATACAAGCCGTCATATTCTAAATTATAGAGAACTCAGAGAAGCAGGATGGGCTGTTTTAAAGACGGATTCGATGAGCTTGGTGTTTACGTTACGGGACTATTATATGATTGATGTCTTTGATCTCGATTCATCAGGCCATGTCGCATACCTGGACTTTGATATTAGAAAACGAATTATGCTTGGTGACGCTTTTGGTTCGCCCGCAATTGGTTTGCCCTTTACCAATCAATTTCGGAAGGTTTTTGGAAAGGAGATTCTCCCATTTAGCGATTTAAGATGTCTCCATCATGTGGGATTTTTTGTTGAGAGGGCATACAGAAATAAGGGAAAAATGCGTCTTTGGAATATAGATGAAGTTTTGATGGCTGCCGCTCTTGAGATTGCCTTTGAAGAAGGGGTTGAGAGGTTCATCATTAAGCCGACCGGAGATAGATCCCGGTATTACCGTAAGAAATTCTACGCAAGCATTCACCCGACCACTGAAAGCGATGTCGTTTTGGAAATTAATTTAAGTGAGGTCAGAAAAAAACTAAAACACGTTGAACCTCAGGAAATTAAAGGAAAAACTCATTTTTTTCGGGTAATCTGCCACCCGGATACATAATTTAAGGTGTTGGATATTTTACAACATCTTGAGAATAAAGGTGTATTTCGTCCTGAAAAACATGGTCCTTTGGGCTATGCTTATTCTGAATTGCGAAGGTCAGAGTTCTCCATTTCTGCTTTGGAGTTTTGTGTCTAAAATTACAAATCCCAAGTACCCCGCCAAAAAACCGGCGGGCAGGCAAATTACAAATAAACCCGCCTGCCATTG
>CAZIIV010000089.1:0-11412 GCA_964539365.1 uncultured Desulfobacteraceae bacterium
TCCTGAACCGCCTGAACACGCTTCAGCAACAAGTCAATCAACTGGGCCGATAGCGCGTAACGGGTGATTAAAAAAAACGGTATCCCTACACGGCCGGCCACCGGTGGGGGGACTGCGGCTCCCGCATCCTTTTCGCGGGAAAACGCGGAAGTAGCAGGAATGCCCCCGCTGCTAACTCCTTCGCTAAGCCTTCGGCTACGCCGGTGAGAATAGAAAAAGCTATGCTGGAGTATTTATAAAAAAAGCTCCTTTTCGTAAGATAGTACGGGGCTGCACCCGTAATCGAATCGAACGAAAGGCGCTGAGATGAAACGAACTTTATCACACACAGTTTGGGAATGTAAATTATGTTCTGCTACACATAATGTAAATACCATATTGTATGGGTACCTAAGAAACGGCATAAAATCATATACGGGAAACTGCGCAATGAAAAAAAGCTTGTTCTTTTAAACCAAATTTTATATAATTTATAGCTGTGTATGTTTTTGAAACAAATCAATTTTCAAGAAGATAAACTCTTACTATAACTTTAATAAAATGATAACTTGTTACAGGTATTTCATCCGACATGCGACATAAGCTCTTAATAATTGTGGCGTCCTTTTCCGTAATACTCAGCATGGCCGTTGGCGGGATGTGTTCAGACTTGCCGCTGCGAGCAGGCAAAATCTTTTGTGGAAAAAGCCGATCCCTTTACAGCGGCATTACCAAAGCCGCCACAGGCGCATGCCATATATTGCCGTGTCATGCCCAAAAAAAGCAATTATACATTTTGCCGGATATCTCATCCCGGCGGTTCCAAACCGAAAAGCGCTGCATTTCTCCGCCGCCGGGCATACCGGCGACAACGCCAAGCATGACAGCCTTATTTCATTTTCAAGCCGGTCAAGTGGTGTTGAAACTTCCTTCATCGTTTATCCAGCCGCCTTTGTTTTCCCTTCACTGTTCTTTTCTTTGTTAACGCCCGGCCCCAGATTTCTGGGGTTCGGTTTAGCCTGCCTATAACAAGCCATATGCGTTTTCGTCCGCAAAAAAGCCAATGAATCTCTTGGCTTAAATGGTTAAAAACGGTATTAACGGTCTCAATGATTTAAAAGATAAGGAAATTTACCAAAATGAGTTGCTCAACGGATCAGAAAAATCATATACACTTCCGCTACAGAAACTGGATGGGGTTTCTGCTGCTATTCTATCTGTCCACAGGTGCTCCCCAGGCAGTCAACGCTGCCACGCTGGATGAACGGTACCCCGGCCTTGCCGCGGGCCTGCTCAAGTCCGCAGAGTTGGCGACTCTCGATGACGACACCTTACTGATCGCCGACGGTGTCACCATCAAGCGTTCCCAACTTCTGGCGGGTATCAATAACCATGAACCCAAGCTACGCAATCAACTGGAAAAGAACCTAATTTTCGTTCTGGAGCAGGAGGCTGTCCGGCAAATTTTGCTCAACGCAGCTCAAAAAGCCGGTATCTCCATCAGCGGCGGGAATGAAAAACATGCAATCCAGTCCCTGTTCGAACACCAAACCAGCGCCCTGTCCGTATCCGAAGACGAGGCGCGTGCTTTTTACGAGTCCAACAAGGAGATGATGAGCGGCGCTCCCTTCGAGCAGGTTGCGGACAGTATTTGCCAATACCTGCTTCAGGACAAAAAGCAGCAGGCGGTCTCGGACTATATGGATGGTCTGGGCGATACAATACACCTGCGCATCAACGATCGCTGGGTACAAAGGCAAAACCGCCTGTCCATGGACAACCCGGTGGACAAGGCGCGCCGCTCAGGCAAACCGACCATGGTGGAATTCGGTGCCACGGGCTGTGTGCCCTGTGACATGATGCAGCCCATTCTGGATAACTTGCGCAAAAATTATCCCCAAAAGTTGAACGTCGTATTCGTCCACGTGGGAGAAGAGCAGGTCCTTGCTGCACGCTATGGCATCCGGTCCATCCCTGTTCAGGTGTTCTTCGACGCCCGGGGTCAGGAGGTATTCCGGCATGTGGGTTTCTTTGCGCAGGCGGAGGTGGACAAGCAACTTGCAACAATGGGGGTTCGAAAATGAAAACGAACCATAAACAGTTGCGCATCGCAGCATTGGGGTTTGTTGCTGTATTGGCAATATACGGTGCCATTCGTTCGCAATTTTTTTCAACTTCCAATGAGATAGATACGTTTTCACAGCAACCGGTTGCCGCGCCGGTGCTCGGAAAAGTGACCATGATTGATCTTGGCGCCACCGAGTGCATTCCCTGTAAAATGATGGCACCTATCATCGAGGAGCTTAAAAAAGAATACGCCGGCAAAGCCGAGATTATTTTCATCGATGTGTGGAAGGACTCGACCCAGGCCCGAAAATATGACATCCGTACCATTCCGACACAGATCTTTTTTGATCAAAACGGCAGGGAAGTTCTTCGCCATACTGGTTTTATAGACAAAAAGCGAATTGTCGGAATTCTTTCCCGCATGGGTGTGCCCTGATACTACCCATGTTTTAAGCTAAGAAATGAATCCACAAAAAAGGAGTTGATCAAACCATGTTCGACCAATTTTTAATCACCGTAAACCAGTGGATGGCCGGGGGTCTGGCCATTGCCTCGATAGGCGCCTTTGCCTGGGGTATGGTCAGCGTGATGTTTTCCCCATGCCATCTGGCCTCCATTCCCTTGATCGTGGCTTATGTGGGCGGCCAGGAAAACGCCGTAAACCCCCGGAAGGCCGGCTGGTATGCAGGCGCCTTTTCCCTGGGACTGTTTATCACCATCGCCGTCGTAGGCATCGTGTGCGCCCTGCTGGGCCGTATGCTGGGTGATGTGGGCATCTGGTTACAAATCCTTGTCGGCGCCGTACTGATATGGGTGGCCCTGGGTATGCTCGGTGTACAGGCCTGTTCCATGTCTGGCGCGCTGCTTTACCGGTTGAAATTGCGGGGCATCCACGGCGCGTTCGGATTGGGGCTCACCTACGGTATCCTGTCCGGTTCCTGCACCTTCGGTTTCATCGCACCGATTTTGGCCATCATCACCTTGCAGCAGAAAGTCGTCGCCGGTTCGGTGATGATGATCCTTTTTGCCTTGGGTCACTGCATTCCCATCGTTGTGGCCGGAAGTTCCACGGCCATGGTGCGCAGGCTTACCGAAAATAGCGCCTGGCAGGGAGCCGGTCTGTGGTTCCGGCGCAGCGCCGGTGTGGTGATCGGGCTGTTGGGTGTTTATTTTATCACCGGCCCGTTTGTCAGCGGTATCTGAATCGCTTAAGCCTCAGGATAGGCTGCAACAAACCAAAATACAAATAAATTGAAAATCAGATTGGATGAATGAAACAAGCCGTCACAATAAAACCAAGGTCGATACCTCTAAAACAAGCCTTGTGGCAATTGCCCGCGATCATCATGCTGGCTGTTTTGATCGGCATCGGTTTCAATCAGTTGGGGTCCAACGGTATCCCGATAATCGGGGACTGGTCGGTGGAAACTCGCTTTTCAGATATCTCGGGGCAACCTCTGGTCATGGATCTGGAGCAGGCCGTCCAACTGTTCGAACAGAACGAAGCCTTGTTCGTGGATGCCCGGCCGGAAAACCTGTATTTCCAAGGGCACATCCGAGGAGCCCTAAGCCTTCCACTGGAAGAGGTGAACCGATATTTTGCCGAGGTTGCCGACAAATTGGACGTCTCAAAGCCGATCATCACCTACTGTGACGGTGAAACCTGCGATCTGAGCCATGAGCTGACCCTTTTTCTGAAAGAGATGGGCTTTGAGGACGTGCACGTGCTGGTCAACGGCTGGACCGTGTGGCAACAGGCCGGGCTGCCGACGGAGGCTGGGGAGTAAAAATACTTTTCCAAAGGGTCAGGCTCTGGTTATTCTCAAAGGGGATTTGCTTTGCCCGCCCTGGTGCGAATCGTTCATACATGGATTTGGCCTATGCATCATTACAAACATAACTTTTTGAGTACAGAGTGTCGGTGAACGGTCTGGGCCAGGGTTGTATGTTCATTGACTTACTGAAATCCCAAATATCAAATCCAAAATAACAAACAAATCCCAATGACCGAAATTCGAATATCCAAACAATGGCTCGTCATGGAAGGTTTTGGTTATTGAGTACTTGACATAAATGTTGACGTCTATTATAATTCGTCATAAGGCGAATTAACGTATTAATAAACGCAGGAGGTCGTTATGTTTACGTTTATGGCAATCACTAGAGCGCTGTCAGATCAAAATAGGGTTCGTACCTTGATGGCACTGAAGGATAACGAGCTGTGCGTTTGCCAGATAATTGAACTTTTGGGACTGGCGCCGTCAACGGTTTCAAAGCACATGTCGATCCTTGCCAATGCCCGCCTGGTTGAAAGCCGTCAGGAAGGCCGCTGGCGGTATTACCGTCTGGCCGGGGATGACGCACCGGATGAAGTCAGAGAAGCCATTGCCTGGACGTATAGGTCAATTTCGAAAATCCCGCAAATTCGTCAGGATTCAGAACGTATAAAGGACATATTAAAAATCGACCCGGAAGTGCTGTGCAAAGCCCGAAGCAGAGCATGATTTTAAACAAGGAGGTTCAACATGTTACTGGAATCCTATACCAAAGAAATTTTCAATTCAGAGTGCCAGCCAGGTGCCATGGCTGTGCATTGTTTCGCCCATCTGGACCAGGATGTGGGCGAAGCGATCCCTTACCTGAATGCCGTCCTCGGAGGGTTCACCTGTACCAAAGATCCCCCATCCGTTACGTTCAAGGTTCAGGGGAAACTGATCACCGTTCATGCCAAAAAAATCGCTGTCAATGCGCTCAAGGACGAAGAAGAGGCGACCAAGATTATCGAATGGTTGAAACGGGAGATCAATTCGGCCTGGGAAAATCGAGACAAGATCGAACCCATGTATGAAGCGGCTCCCCAGCCCAAGGTCATCGAGATTTTAAAACTGCTTCCGAAAACCAATTGCAAAGAATGCGGTCAGCCCACCTGCATGGTTTTTGCCGCCCAGGTGGCCGAAGGGGCAAAAGGGCCGGAAGATTGTCCGCCGATGGATGATGATAAAAAGGTCAAACTGTCTGCGTATTTGAGTCAATTTCATCTGGATTTCTGAGGTTCCTAAGTGTAAATTTTGTGCTTTTTGTGGCAAAACTCTTTCCGTTCAGCCATTAAGCCACCAGGCGCGATGTAAATTTTAGTTCGCCTGGAAAAGGAGGGATAGCCATGTCAGAAAATACTGTTTTAAAAGGCCGGATAGATTATCGGCCACAGCGGAAAAGCCTTGGTCGGGGATGGTTTCTGCGGAAAAATTTGCGTAAGGATTTTGAAACCCTGCTGTCGATTGCCGACATAAAAATCGGCGGTAAGCGTCCCTGGGATATCCATGTTAACGATGACAGGTTTTATACACGCGTTTTTCGGAAAAAAAACTTAGGTCTTGGAGAAGCCTATATGGACGGCTGGTGGGACTGCCCCCAAATTGATGAATGTATATATCGTATCCTGAAAGCCGAACTTGATAAAAACGTCAAAGGGGGAATTAAGTATCTTTTGCTTTTGCTACCTGAAATTATTTTCAACCGCCAATCAACATCGCGTTCGCATAACAACGTGACACGCCACTATGACATTGGAAATGATCTTTTCATGTCCTTTCTCGATCCCTATAATCAATACAGTTGCGCCTACTTTAATGACACGGACGATCTGTATCAGGCCCAGCAAAACAAATTGGACCTGATCTGTAAAAAAACCGCTATGGGTCCAGATGACCATGTCCTGGATATCGGATGCGGATGGGGCGGGTTTGCCAAATATGCAGCCGAGCATTACGGCTGCAATGTTACCGCGGTAAATATTTCAAAAGAGCAGCTCCGGTATGCCGAAGATTTCTGTAAAAATCTGCCGGTTCATCTTTTAGATTGTGATTACCGTCATATCCGCGGCACCTTCGATAAAATCGTTTCCGTGGGCATGTTTGAACACGTGGGCGAAAAAAACTATAACGTGTTCATACAGACCGTTCACCGGTGCCTCAAAAATGACGGCATATTCCTGTTGCACACCATCGGCAACAATGAATCTCAAAAGAGCAGCGATCCGTGGCTTACCAAATACATCTTTCCCAACAGCATGCTGCCCAGCATGGCACAGATCACCAAAACCGTTGAGGGGTTGTTTGTTGTAGAAGACTGGCACAACCTCGGACCCCATTACGACAAAACCCTTATGGCATGGAATGAAAATTTCCAAAATGCCTGGCCCGATCTAAAAGATAAATATGATGAACGATTTAAACGAATGTGGGAATATTACCTGCTGTCCTGTGCGGGCGCTTTTCGTGCCCGAAACATCCAGGTCTGGCAAATCGTCTTGACGAAATGCGGCAGAACACAGCCTGAATGTAGAATCTAATACATATGGTGCTTGACAACAATAACGAGTGGTATTACATTTCGCCATATGACGAATTATTGTATTAGAGGTATTTATGCTTAATTTTTTATCAATTACCAAGTCCCTGGCCGATGAAATCCGCCTGCGAATTCTGATGGCGCTTATTTTCAATATATTGTGGAATATCAGGATGACGAACTTAGGGCTTTGTCTCAATTGAAATATAAGATTTTTTATAGATCAAGTTAAGAGGAGGATGTGATTGATGAGCAACGATGTTTTGAACAATGATCGAAAAATGACGAGCATCTTCGAGCGATTCCTGTCCTTGTGGGTGGTGCTGTGCATTGTCGCCGGCATTCTGCTGGGCAAAATCGCCCCCGGCGTGGCCCAATACCTCGATGGTCTGGCCATTTATGTCAAGGGAGCGCCGGTGGTGTCCATTCCCATTGCCATTTGTCTTTTTTTCATGATGTATCCCATCATGGTCAAAATCGATTTCGGTTCGGTCATCCAAGCCGGCAAAAGCGGAAAGCCGGTGTTTTTAACCCTGTTTGTCAACTGGTGCATCAAGCCGTTTACCATGTACGGGATCTCCCTCTTTTTCCTGGGAACCCTTTTTTACGGTTTCATAGGACCGGATGCCGTGGATTTGGTCAAGATGCCCTTTGGCCTGGACCTTCCGGTGGGTGCGACCCACGGCGCCGGTACGGTGGTGATGTCCGGCAGCGCAAAAATGCTTGAAGTTCCCCTCTGGCGCAGTTACCTCGCCGGATGCATTCTGCTGGGGATTGCACCGTGTACGGCCATGGTGCTGGTCTGGGGCTATCTGTCACGAGGCAATGACGGTCTGACACTGGTGATGGTGGCCATCAACTCATTGACCATGCTCGTGCTTTATGGTGTTCTGGGCGGATTTTTATTGGGTGTGGGTCGGTTACCGGTCCCCTGGCAGGCACTGCTGCTGTCCATCGCCATATACGTGGCCCTTCCCCTGGTGGCCGGCTTTCTGTCACGTAAATGGATTATTTCGGCAAAAGGCGAAACATGGTTTAAGGAAAAATTCTTGCACGTGTTGACTCCCATAACCATCATCGCATTGCTGATAACCCTGGTGCTGTTGTTTTCCTTTAAAGGCGAAGTCATTATCGGCAATCCGCTGACCATCGTGTGGATCGCGGTTCCGCTTTTCATTCAGACCATGCTCATCTTTTGGCTCGGCTATGGTCTGGCGCGTCTTCTGAAACTTCGCTACGTGGATGCCGCACCGGCAGCCATGATCGGCGCTTCCAATCATTTCGAGGTGGCCATTGCCACGGCCACCATGCTTTTCGGTCTGTCGTCCGGAGCGGCCCTGGCCACGGTGGTGGGTGTACTCATTGAAGTTCCGGTAATGCTCATGCTGGTGAAAATCTGTTTGAAGACCCAACACTGGTTTAGTATGGAAAAGCAGCCGGATGCGTTGGCAAATCCGCGCTGAAAATGCCGCGGACCGTGCTGAAAGAGCCGCACACGCTGCAGCGGCCTCTGCACAACAGGTTCAACATTTAGCCGACAAAGTAGAAGCCGTTTTCAACAAACAACAGTTGAAACAGTGATGATCATTTCCAAAAGGTCTCATATCCGGTTTACATCTGAACAAAAAAATCACCTATTTCAATCCCGCGGCAGAGACGATCACGGGTTTTGAAGCCAGGGATGATCTTTATTATCGTATCAATGTCGCCAAAATCAGTTTGCCGCCCTTAAAAGAACGAAAAGCAGACATTCCGTTTTTAATCGATCATTTCATACAAAAATTTAACATTCTAAAATGTAAAGGTTGCTATGCATCCAGTTCAGCCAAAAATGCTGAGACCCTGAGCTGTTCAATTTTTCAACGGCTGATGCGTGAAAAAACCGAACAATGGGGTTCTCACCTTACGGTGATATCCGGGGGCGAGCCGATGCTTTACGAAAGTGAGGGCAAAGACCTGTTTGACATCCTTCGGGAAAACAGAGACAATTATTTTATGATGTATACCAACGCCACCCTCATCACCCGGGAGCTTGCAGAAAAAATGGCGGAACTGGGAAACATCAGTCCCGCAATATCGGTGGAAGGCTGGGAAAAAGAGACCGATGCCCGTCGCGGAAAGGGGACGTTTTCCAAAATCCTTGACACCATGGAAAATTTGCGGAATGCCGGTGTTCCATTCGGCATTTCAACAACCGCCACCCGGGAAAATGCTGAGATTATCCTCAGCGACGAATTTATCGACTTCTTTTTAAAGGAACAGGGGGCTGTTTACAGCTGGCTTTTCCAATACATGCCCATTGGTCGAAGTTTTACCATAGATTTAATGGTCACCCCGGAACAGCGGCGCTGGATGGTGGAAAAGCAAATGGAAATAATTTATGATAAAAAACTGTTCTACGTCGATTTTTGGAACGGCGGCCCGCTGACCATCGGATGTATTTCCGCCGGCCGGCCGGGCGGCTATTTTTACATCGATTGGAACGGCAACATCGCGCCGTGTGTGTTTTTCCCGTATTATATCGATAATCTCTATGACATTTACACGTCGGGGGGTCGGGCCATGGTAACCAACTATAATAACAGTAAAAGAAGCATAAAATAGCGCCCGAAATCGTCTTAAACAACTTTGTTTGATCCCTAAAAGAACGTTTTAAGTTTTAAATAGTGTTTCAAAAAAATCCTTAGACCTATTATTTTTTACCCCAAATAGCATGGTTAAGACGAAAAAACGGTCTTTTTTTGAACTCTTTTATCAAACTTTCAAACAGTTAGCGTGGTCCGACCCGAAATCGCAGGTTTTTCTTTTTCATTGCAGTTCTCCATGTAAGCCCAACGCCGCCGGATGAGCCGCGAGACTCGCAGGTTTTGGCGGGAGCTTGCTTGCGCAAAAACCGAGAATCGCAGTCGGCTCCATTGGCCTTGATAGGCGGAGCGCAAGCGGAGCCTCTCAAGGCCAATGGCGAAGCATCCGGCGGCGATAAGCGTGGCCGCTTGCGGTCACGCTTATCGACTGAGCTAACCAGCCGCCGGTTATGGGGCACAGACTTTGAAATGGTAAAAAGATGTGGAACGGAATACAAAACTTGAAAACCGGCGAGAGTAGGCGGTCTGGTTGAGCGATTTGTTATGCCTTTACAATACTTTTTGCTGAATTGAATCTGATTACTTCTTCCCAAAGAATCTCACCAGACGTGTCACAAAACATTTTCATAAATTCAAAAGAAAACTTGTTTATTACTTTGGCGTATTCTCGTAAAAAAAGTTCATTTTTTTCTTTGGCCTTGTGCCCTAAGGGTTCAATGATTTCCGTATAGAGGTTGTCATTTCCGGAAATAAACTCCCAAAATCTCTGTCCACATAATTTCAGGTAATCACCTTTATTCGGTAAATTATCTTTTCCATAGCAACAGCCATTAACCGCAATAACGTTAAATCCAGTAGACCTGTTTGTTCCCAAGATCCGTTTTGCTTTCTTGAAGTTGTCCTTCATTTTATTGATCTGACTACTATTCCCCCAATTTGGGCCGGATTTTATCGAAACGATATATTTTGTATTATTCTTCTCAAACTCTAAATCAATGCCTTCTGTTGAAGACTTTCGTCCATTATAAACATTACTACAAATAAAGATTGCAAGTCCTTCTAAAAAGCCTCCGAAAAGACTTTCCTCTTGAGATGAAAGGTAGGCCTCAAGAATTGTTTTTATGAAGTCGCTGGCAGTGGTGATGTTTTTGACTTTGAATAGATATGGATTTTTACGTTTTAGGACATCATTGAGTTTTAACTTTTTCAATTTCTCCAAACGATTTTGATGGAAATCAGGGATATTTCTCTCAACGTATTCAGCTATGTCCTTTTGGGTTATTAACTTCATATTCTGCTTCTTCCTCGCATAGCCGATATTGGTAATTTGAAGTGCGTTTTCTTGCTAAATCACAATATTCAGGCAAAATTTCAATGCCGACCGAATTTCGATTTAATTCTTGGGCTGCTTCGCATGTCGTTCCAGAGCCAAGAAATGGGTCAAGAACCCAATCATATTCTTGAGTAAACAATTTTATAAACCATTCCGGCAACGATTTTGGAAAAACAGCGCTGTGATTGCGATTATAGCACTCTGTTGCAAAATGCAATACATTCGTAGGGTATGCCTTTTCACGTTTTAGCCATTTGGAAACATTTTTTCCAAAACCACTCCCCACCTTTGAATTATCACGCGTTTTGTCCGTCTCACTTAAGTTTTTTAGCCTAGTTTTTGCCCAATCACCCATTGGCACCATTACCGCTTCTTGATACATATTGAACTTTTTTGATTTATTAAACTGAAGGCACCTTTCCCAAGCATCTCTAAAACGATTAGGCCATTTTCCGGGATAGCAATTCTTTTTATGCCACACAAACTCTTCAGTCCAAAGCCAACCCTGACGCCTCATTTCTAGTATTAATTCAATAACATATGTGTGACGTTCTCCGTTAATGGCTTTTTCCTTGATATTCAGAATAAACGTACCTTCCGGCCTCAAAACTCTAAGAAACTCCGCAGAACGCGGAAGGAACCACTCAACATATTTATCCGGTTTTATTCCTCCATATGTATTGTTTCTCCTGTCAACATAGGGAGGAGATGTCACGATTAAATTAAAAAAATTCTCTGGAAAATCCTTAAGAACCTTTAAACAATCACCGGTAAGTATGTCAGCTTTTATTATTTCCATGGGGGCACCATGTATCTAAACAATTAGAATGGTTAAATATATCTTAAAATCCATTCGGTAAAAAATTATAAGCAGGCTATATTTAGTGGTCTCTTATCAAATATATATAAGATATAGCATAATGACATAATAAAATCTATACTATAATTTTCGATTTTAAGCAATCCCTGACGGAAAGAGACTTAATCCCAAGAGATTTATTTTGACGGCATAACGCCGCCGGATGAGCCGCGAGACTCGCAGATTTTGGCGGGAGCTTGCTTGCGCAAAAACCGAGAATCGCAGTCGGCTCCATTGGC
>CAZIIV010000090.1:0-11329 GCA_964539365.1 uncultured Desulfobacteraceae bacterium
TACTGGAGGTTTCAGATGAAAAGAATGATTATTGCGGTATTGAGTTTCTTTTTTTTAATCGCGTGCGCCGCACCTCAAACAAAAACTCAAAAAGGGGCAACATATGGAGCCGCCGGCGGTGCTGCAGCAGGTGCGATAATCGGGCAGGTGATTGGCGGGCATACTGAAAGTACCCTGTGGGGAGCTGCGATTGGTGCTGCCGTCGGCGGTCTTGGAGGCGCCGGGGTTGGTAAAATGATGGACAACCAGGAAAGAGAGATGAGAGACGCTTTGTCCGCTTCTGAAGCTGCCGCTGTAAGCAGAGAAGGCAACCTCCTTGCGGTAACTTTTAAAGGTGATGTTACTTTTGACACAAACTCCACAGTTGTCAATCCCGGCCTTTATACTGAGATTGACCGCGTAGCAGGTATTCTTACCCGGTATCCCGAAACCCTGATAAGAGTTGAAGGGCATACGGATAGCGTTGGTACAGATGAATACAATATGGACCTTTCATTTCGGCGCGCAAACTCTGTAAGAGACCTTCTGGTCCAGAGAGGGGTCAACATCAGTCGTATTCAACCCGTCGGTTTTGGTGAAACAATGCCGGTAGCAACAAATGATACGGAAGCGGGCCGCCGGCTAAACCGAAGGGTGGAAATAAAGGTAGCACCGCAAGTGCAATAAAAATGCTGATGTGACAGCTTATTGTAAACGCAGTATAACGGTCAAAATCTGCGATCACTGAAATTACAACATTCCGGCCAGCCGATACTTGTGTTCCAAATATGTTTCAGGGAAAGCGCCAACCTTCTGATTACTAATGGTGAGCACACAAGTCAGACCTGTTTCAGATCGTGGGATATCTCCAAGATATAGCACGGTTTTATAACCCCAAATTCTTTCAATTAGCTACGATTTTCCACTTTCCTTTGACAGATCCGGCCAAATTCCAAGGGATCAATGCGGGTAATTGCCTTCATAGAACATGAGAATGTAGTCAAAAAAATCCTTAAACACTTGGGGCTTTTGGATATAAAACGAAACCTTCAGCCTTTTGCTAATGTCCCGCCCATCGATGTGTTTCCCGCATACAGCGAACAACCGGGTCCCAGTGACGATGATTCCATAAAAGACCTGGATTATCTTGAAAAGGCCTATTTTTAAAAACCACACTCGGGCAGTCAGACGTCCTTTTCCCAAAACCCTCTATTTGCAGCCGATTTGGAGCTAAATGCCATGTTGACAATACGACCGGCATCTGTTACCAAAATTCGAGTATTCGGTTGCCGCAGTTTGATTGCTGTTTGAGATTCGGCCTTGCGGAAAAGAATAAGCGGCAGGTCCTGCGTCGGTTCGAGAATGCGTCGGATTTGGTGAATAGTTTGGAGAGATGAACTTATGAAATCATACTTAAAAACCATCGGTATTGCTGGAATATGTCTATTTTTATTATCCCCTGCAGCGCTTGCTGGAACAAAATATTATGTCAACGATACATTGACAATTACCGTGCGGACGGGACCGGCATTGGATCGAAAAATAATCGCCTTGCCCGCTGTGGGACAAGAGATGGAAGTTTTGAATACCGAAAACGACTGGTCTCTGGTCCGGTTGCCGAATGGCAAGGAAGGCTGGGTGCTCAGTCGATTTATTACAAATGAAACCCTCAAACAGGATTCCACACAATTCCTGGAACTTCAGACAAAATATAAAAAACAACCTCAAAGCTTGCTGAACAGACCCAAAAAGCCGAAAAGTATGAGGACGAGCTGACAAAACTTCTCTGGAATAAAAATATCAAATGGTTTTTAGGCGGGTCCGGTGTACTCATTATCGGATTTATCATCGGTTTCAGTGCAAAACGTCAACGGCGACAGTCATCTTTGCTGTAATATTCCAATATTCCATTGCTACATCATTCTTCAAATAAAGCAGGGTCATATAATTCTGCCTTATTTTGAAACAAACTGTATTTTAATAATACGATATTGTCGAAAATCGCAGATGGCTCCAGCGAATCCTTAACGAATCCCTATTGCATGTTACTGCAATTTATATCAGTTCCCTGTATTTGTTTAATATCAATCCGGTATTTTGTTAAATCCTGAACGATAATTGGACGGTCTCACAGATTTGGACGATCACGGCTTTTGATAAAAAATTGGTGGATGCTGTAAATCGCTTCCGAAGAATTCTGCTGAAAATAAAACCGCACAACCAATAAGTTATATTAAAATATTCTATGTCCACGATTTAAAGATTACACACTTGATCTAAGCATCTAAATTACCCTCCGATTTCTTTCTCTATTATATTTAACCTTAATTATTTCTATGTAAAAAATGTAATAAAAAAATAAAACGTTTTTCTCACCGATCTTTAATCTATCCCTTTTCAAGAAGGCCAACCCTATGATAATTATATATTTTCTTTAAAATAAATATCTTGGCAAGCTTATTGCGTTGACGATTAATAAAAAAGGAGATATTTATGCAAAATTGGATTCTTTTTGTAATTGGTTTGGGACGGCGAGGTCTTTCAGGTTTGAAGAAATTCTTTTTAGGAAGCGTATCCCAGAAAGTTCTTCACGCAGTTAAGGATATTTCGGTTTTGATTGTTGAATAAATGAGGGCCTGTAAAAAGCAATCTTTCTAAAATTGATGAACTCGTAAAAAGTCCGATTTAGACGGTTTCGTAAAAAGTTCAAATTCAAGGCGTGCAAATTTTGTAATCATGAGGCGTACTTATCGTACGTTGAATGATTGCGAAATGCAGCACAACGCAGAAGTTGGACTTTTTACGAAACCGTCAAAATTATAGCTTGATATGACTGTAAGGAAGGTGCATTTGGCGATCGGCAGCACAGATAAGAGAAAAGCTATCAAGGACTTTCGATCATGGTGGTGCAGCATCTATCCCAAGAACCTTTTTCAGGAGATCTGTTTGTGTTTTGCAACTGTAGGCGGAATATGATCAAAATATTTTACTGGGATAAAAACGATTTTTGTTTATGGCAAAACGTTTGGAAGAGCATCGATTCCAGTGGCCCCGGTCTGCCGAAGAGGTGGTCAGGATCGGTCCCAAAGAGCTTGAGTGGCTTTTAGATGGTCTGGATTATACCCGTGCGCATCAGCGGTTATATTATCACGCCGTGGCCTGATTTTTTGGTCAGGCCGGCTGAAATCATCTAAATAAAATTTCATATTTTCTATTCCGACAGTCTTCCTAACCATCTATTTAATCACAATATACTGTTTTCTTTAATATTCTTGACATTTTTCTTGATTGTGGTATAAACCTCCGATCCATCACCCCTGTATACATTGGATTTAAGATTCGGAAAAGCGCTATGACAACATTCAGTTCTATTCAGAAGGATAACGTAAAAACGGGAAAAGTAAAATATTTTCAAGCGGTCTGGCAGGTCGGCGCCCTCTTGGTTTTGTCAATTTTACTGGCGCTTTCAATCAATCAGCTTCGACATGACCGGTTGCCGCTCATGGGGGACTGGTCCGGTAAATCCAGGCTCACAACTTCCAACGGTGATCGCCTGGATCTTTCTTTTAGGGAAGCTAAAAAATTATTTATGGAAAAGTCAGCACTTTTCATAGATGCCCGTTCTATGGATGAGTATGCGGAAGGACACATTCCCGGAGCACGCAGTTTGCCCTGGCATGATGTTGACCGACGGTTTATTGAGGTTATGAAAGCTATTCCGCCGGATACGTTGATCATTACCTATTGCGAGGATACAAACTGCGAACTGAGTTGTGACCTGGCATTTTTTTTGCGCGATATGGGGTTTACTAACGTACGCGTATTGCTGGACGGCTGGAAGGAATGGAATAAGAACCATCTTCCTGTGGAAGAAGGAAATGACGTGTCTTAAATTTGATGGTCTTGTAAAAAGTCACAAAATACCGTTTTCTCTCCGAGCCGTAGGCGCTACCGTCTCTCCGAGCTGTAGGCTCTACGAGCCGGAAGCCGGCCTGTAAGCCCTACGGGCTGGCCTCCGGCTCGTAGAGTTACGATCTTACGCCTCGGAGAGAAGCGAAGCCGGAGGCTGTCATTCCGGCGAAAGCCGGAATCCAGCCTTTTCAAGCAATCGCAAATGATCTGGACTCCTCCCGGACTCGATCCGGGATCTACCGGAGTGACGACTTTTTATGAATGCATCAAATTTTAGGGGGATGAAATTTGACAATAGAAGAAAAAAACTTGAGTCCACATCGGATATTAACACTATCCGCCAGATTCATATTGGGTGGGGTTTTTGTTTATGCCAGTTTCGACAAAATCCTGCACCCGGCGGCATTTGCAAAGGCGGTCTATAATTATCAAATTCTGCCGGACGGACTTATAAACCTGACGGCAATTGTCCTGCCCTGCCTGGAACTTGTTCTGGGAATTTCTCTGATTATCAATGTCTGGATCCCCGGAACCGTTGTCCTGTGCAATTTTCTTTTAACGACGTTTATCGGCGCCCTGCTGTTTAACATGGCACGCGGACTGAATATCAACTGCGGCTGCTTTTCTACCACTGCTGTCGAACGTTCAATGAATGTCTTGACCGTGTTACGGGATACATTCTTTCTTGCAATATCCGGTTATCTTCTATATGTAATTTTTTTTTATAAAAAATAACAGATCTCTCCGAAATTCCATTTATGAGAAAATATCTTACAATCCTTGCCATAGCTGTGGTTCATGCTGCAGTTACTAAAATTATTTCAAGTATAACGTTATCCGTTGTCTCTGCCAATGTTCATAACGCTCAGATGTCTGTGATGGGTCGTTTGTTCATGTGCATCTCTAAAGTACTTTATTTTCCGGTCATTACAATGGCATTTTATCCCAGACAGTTTTTCCCCGGAAACCTTATTATTGTACCGCTTTTTATGAATAGTCTGTTATGGGCGTTGAGTATTTATGTTGTTGGGGTTTTAATTAAACGTCTCGGAAATTCCACAACTTAATTAAAAATAGGATAGGGCGAAGCCCCTAACTTGGTTTTATTGGGTTCCGATAAAAAAGGGGCGGAATGATTTTTCATCCCTTTTCAAGGCCGCATGGATCTCATCGAGAACTCTGTTTTTAGCCTCAGGCAGCCTTCCTTCAAGGTTGATATAATTCGTGTAATGGTCGCTCGTAAGATATGATGAAACCTGAATATTCTTTATCAGTCGTGCGGTTTCATGCAATACCTCATGAGGACTGAGCATGGTAAAGGATTGGTTCTGAACTTCTTCTAAAAGCGGTGTGTTTATTTTCGGAACAAAGGTGCGCAGCCGGATAAAATCGGGTTCTATCCGGTTTAATACCTTTGCCGTCTCACTGGCATGGGATATGGTTCGGTTTTTTCCGCCGATACCCAGAATAACATATAGACTCAGCTCTATACCCGCGTCCATCACCCATTTTCCGGCTTCCATCTGCTCTTGACTGAAAGTCCCTTTTTTTATCCGCTTTAGAATCACATCGTCACCCGATTCCAGACCCACATGTATCCGGGACAGGCCTGCGTCAGCCAAACGTTTAAGTCCCTGTGGCCCTTTTTGGTGAATATATTGTGAAGAACCGTATACGGTGATTTTCTCCATGCCTGGAAAAACCTTTTTCGCAAAATCAAGAACTTGACAGAGATCATGGGTTTTCATTGCAATGGTATTTCCGGCCGGCAAAAAAAGCGTACGAATTTTTTGTCCGTAAATTTTCGAGGCCTCTATAATATCCTCTTTTATTTCAGCTACATCGCGAACTTTAAATCCGGGACCCTTTTTGTAGACCATGCAAAAGGTGCATTTATTGTGGGGGCATCCGACGGTTGCCTGGATCAAAAGAGAGTCCGCCTCGCTGGGAGGCCTGTAAATGGGTCCTTGGTAGCGCATATAAAAATTGATGGAACACCTAATTTTTTTCTTGTAACCGATTCAATTAATGCTTCATACTACAAAGTGAATTAAAACGCACTATGAAATCCAGTGATTTAACGTTTCGGAAATTTAATAAGCCCATTCTTTTTCTATGGGGTGTCTCATGCAGGAAACAAACTGGTATGTCATAACCGGGGCGCCAAGTTCCGGGAAAACTACAGTTATACGCGCACTTGAACAACTGGGGTATCCGGTTGTTCATGAAGTTGCCCGTAATTATATCGATGAAGAATTAATAAAAGGAAAAAATATCGGGCAAATTAAAGCGGATATCCTGTCGTTTGAGCGCCATATTTTGTATAAAAAACTTGAAATTGAAAAATCTCTTCCCAAAGACGCACCGGTTTTCCTGGATCGTGCGATTCCGGACAGTATTGCATATTATATTCTGGAAGGATTATCTCCGGATGACCCCATTAAAAAGAGCAGGCAAACCCGCTATAAAAAAATTTTTTTATTTGAAAGATTACGGTTTGAAAAAGATGAGGTACGATCAGAAAATGATAAGATCGCAGCCAAGCTCGATCGCATCTTAAAGGAAAGTTATAACATGCTAAAATATAAAGTAATTAGCGTTCCAATGTTATCTATTGATGATCGCGTCGATTTTATCTTAAAGTATCTTTAAAGTTAAAATGCTGGTTCAGAAGACCGGGCCTTCTATTTTAAAATAAACCGGTATATTCAAGAAGTTGTGTAATTTCCGATTCGTTTGGTTAAGGGGGGCTGAATAATGAAAAAAACAATTGCAATCATGGCCATTCTGGTCCTGGCCATATCTCTTTTTTCATGTGCAGGACCGACACAAAAAGAAAAAGGTGCAAAAACCGGCGCTTTAATTGGTGCTCCAGGTGGCGCAATTCTGGGGCAAGCTATTGGTGGGCATACGGAATCCACTCTTCTCGGAGCGGCAGTCGGCACCGCTGTTGGGGGTATCGCCGGTCATCAAATCGGTGCGTATATGGACAGACAGGAACAAGAGTTGAAGACTGCGATGGCTTCGAGTGAAGCTGCCAGCATCCGGAGAACCCATGATATTTTGACGGCTACTTTCCGTTCCGAATATTTGTTTGATTTTGACTCTTCAACCTTAAAGCCGGGAGCATATTCGGAAATCGGCCGAGTTGCCGATGTATTAAACAGATATCCACAGACAACCATCAGAGTCGAAGGCCATACCGATTCAAAAGGTCCTGAAGCATATAATCAAACTATGTCCGAAAAAAGGGCGGTAGCGGTTAAGAACGCTCTGACGCAAAGGGGAGTAGATCCGACAAGAATACAAACCGTAGGGTTTGGCGAGTCACAACCCATATCTTCAAACGATGCCATGAACAGAAGGGTTGTGATTGTAATTATACCCACCTAAGCTGAGCGTTTCAAATTTTTGAACTGGTTTAGTAAAAAATGGGGGCAAAAAAGATGAAAATTATAGGAGCGGCCTTACTATTGATAATTTGTTTTTCTCCTTTGAATACTTTTGGCGGGTGCATAAAAGGAGATTGTATGAACGGACAAGGCACCTTTATCTGTCCCAACGGTGACAAGTACACGGGTCAATTCAAAGATGGCAAGTTTCATGGAAATGGTTGGCCACTTTAAATTTGGTGAATTTGTCGGGAAATAACCAAAGCCACATTGCCTGTTAATCTTTTACGACAAAGGTTTGCACTACCTTAAAGAGATCATTTACGCTAACTGGCTTTGCAAGAAAGGCATCTGCTCCGGAATTTCTGGCAAGTTGTTCATCGGCAGGATTCTCTGACATCAGAAGGCATTTTTTGTCCGGACTTTTCTCCTTGAATTTAGCCATAAGTTCAAATCCGTTCAACCCGGGAACGTCAATCTCTGAAATAATCATGTCCGGACTTTCATTAACCTCTATATATTTCCAGGCGGCCAAACCGTTATCAAAAGATAAAACATCTCTGTTCACACAATACATTAAAACTGTAACAATAAAATCTCGAACCAGCAGATCATTATCAATAACAGCTATCTTTACGTTGGGTATGTTGACTGGATTCACGCTACTTTCAGAAAATTTACATCTCGAATTTGGAATTTGAATATAAGCGTCTCACAAATCATGTTCAGGTTGTCGGTGAGCGCTTTTTTTCTGAAATTACCCCTCAGACGGTCCTCAGCCAGGGCCTTGGCCATTACGGCCAGAAGCTGAACTCGCTGATGAAACAAATGCTCTTCCGAGGTTTTTTCCCTGGAAACAATGTCTGCCGGGATCTCAAGGCTGTTGTCCTTTAAAACGGAGGATTCGCTGACCAGGTGGAGGGAATGATAGAAAACATGATTTGCGTTTTCTATGATGGCCTTTTTTCGGTAATTTCCCAGAGGACAATTTCTTAAATAGGCCTTGGCCATGATAATAAGAAGCTTGAGTCGCGATGAAAAAACATCATCTTCCGACATTGCTCTCATCTCCTCGGACGTTGGCCCCAATTTAATCATACCATGTCCTTGCTTCTGAGTTTTTAGTAAAAAATATTACCTCTATACATTAATATATTATTTTCCCTAACCTATTAACATGTGGATGTCAATGATTCTTTTCATCGGTGCAGCAGAACGTTCTCCTTGTACCGGGTTTCAAATGCGTTTTCCCTATTCTTTTTAGGACTTTAAATGGGTTAAAAGTTCTTTTTTTTCGCTTTCCGTTAAATTGCGCCAGTCGCCCTCGGCCAGGCTTCCCAGTTTAATTTTTGAAACCCTTATCCGCCTTAACTCTGTTACACGGTTCCCTACTTTTCCGACCATGCGCCGAATCTGCCTGTTTCTCCCCTCTTTGAGTATGATACGGAAACGTCCGGAAGAAATTCTCCGGATCTTTGCGGGTCTGGTTTTGGTCCCCATTATGGGTAACCCTGCAGCAATGTTTCGGAGAGAGCCATCGGTTATGGGTCTTGAGACAGTAACATCATATTCTTTTTCATGATCAAAGGAAGGATGTGAAAGTCTGTGATGGAGACTGCCGTCATTGGTCAAAATCAAAAGCCCGGTTGAGTCCTTGTCAAGCCTTCCGATGGGATAGATGCGTTCGGGAATATCTATCAGATCCAGCACGATCTTTTCACCCGGATGACTGCAGCTTGTAACATATCCTTTGGGTTTGTTGAGCGCTATATACATGGGTTCACTTTTTAGCGCCACATTCTTTCCATCAAACTCAACCCTGTCTTTCTCAGGATCTACCTTGGTACCAAGTTCGGTAACAATTCTGCTGTTTACCCGGATACGCCCTTCCCTGATATAGTCTTCCCCTTTCCTTCTGGAACAGATGCCGGCTTGGGAAAGAAATTTTTGCAAACGCATCATCGTCATATATGGAAACTTAAGATCTGTAATCTGCGTTTATTCTTACATAGTCCACGGAAAAATCGCAGGTATACATCAAGTCAGAGCCCCGGCCCATGTTTAAATCAATGGTTACGACGAATTCCGGTTTACAAAGGACCTTTGTGGCATCGGCCTCAGCGGCCTTTCCGCACCCAATGCCGGCTTTCACCATTTGAACATTATCAAAATAAACGTCTATCTTCTCCGGGTCTATTTCAGCATTCGCCCTGCCCACAGCGCCCACAATACGCCCCCAGTTGGCATCCTCTCCGAAAAATGAGGTTTTTACCAGAGGAGAATGGGCAACCGTGTCTGCAATGTTACGGGCATCAGAATCCGATACCGCCCCTCGAACCTTAATTTCAACCAGCTTTGTCACTCCTTCCCCGTGTTTGACCAGCTGTTTTGCCAGGTCCAGAAAGATTTCATCCAAAATCTTTTGAAAAATATTTTTATGGACCGCGCTCTGAATAACGGCCCCGGACAGCCCGTTTGCCATGATCATGACGGTATCATTGGTACTGGTATCCCCGTCTATGGTTATCCGGTTGAAAGAACGATCTGCAGCCTTGACCAAGGTCTCTTTTAAAATGTCCGGTGATGCTCCCGCATCGGTACAGACGAAGCAAAGCATTGTGGCCATATCCGGACGGATCATTCCAGCGCCCTTGGCAACACCGGTAACGGTAAAAGTCTTTCCTTCCAAAACTCCTTGTGCAGAGACTATTTTAGGAACTGTGTCCGTTGTCATTATCGACCGGGCCAGGTCATGAATTCCTTCAGGCTGAAGAGATTCCACAAGGTCATGAACCGATGTTTTAATCTTTTCAATGGGCAGGGGTGCGCCGATAACACCGGTTGAAGCCACAAACACCAAATCGCTTGAAATTCCCAGTTCAGATGCTGCAAGACGGGTCATGGTTTTGGCATCACGCATCCCCCGTTCACCGGTACAGCAATTGGCATTACCGCTGTTGACAATAATCGCCTGGCAAACACCCGATTTTATCAACTCCATGTCAAGAAGAACCGGTGCCGCCTTAACCCGGTTCTTAGTAAACAGAGCGGCAACAGCTGCCGGTACCTGTGAGTAGATAAGCCCAAGATCTTTTTGACCCTTTTTTTTAAGACCCGATGCGACCCCGGCGGCCTTAAATCCGGGACACATTATAACGCCCATATTTACTTTTCCTTTAAAATTCATTTTAATGTATCCTTACTGTACCGATTTCATTTGACAGAATCGTCAAACATTGTCAATCTGCATTTCCACATGCTGAAAAACTATAAACTTACCATCGAATACGACGGTACGGCCTATCACGGATGGCAGCGTCAGGCTGACGACCGAACCATTCAGGGCGAAATTGAAAAAGCTCTGATGACTATGACAGGAAACCCGGTGACTCTGACAGGATCCGGCAGAACAGATGCCGGTGTGCATGCCTTTGGCCAAGTCGCAAACTTTCGCTGCCACACAGCGCTGGATTCCGCTGTTTTTCAAAAAGGCCTCAACAGCCTTCTGCCCAGAGACATTGTCATCACAAAATGTACACAGGTTTCAGCGGAATTTCATGCCCGCTATGATGTCAAAAGTAAATCTTATCATTACAGAATATTGAATCGCACCCTGGCTGCCGCAATCTTCAGACAGTATGCCTGGCACATTCCGAAGAAACTCGACATTGAGGCCATGGTCAAATCGCTGCATTACATCATCGGAACGCACGACTTTAAAGCCTTTGAAGGATCAGGGAGTCTAAGAGCCAACACCGTCCGTTCCGTTATGTATGCGAATCTCGAAAAAACAGAAGACGGGTATCTGGTTTTTAAAATAGACGGGAACGGCTTCTTGAAATTTATGGTGCGAAATATTGTCGGAACACTCGTAGATGTGGGGCTGGGTAAGATCACACCCAATGATTTCAACAAAATACTGTTGTCAAAAGATCGCAACCTTGCCGGTGTGACGGCGCCGGCACACGGGTTGTTCCTGATGCAGGTCAACTATTGACGGCTTCGTAAAAAGTCCAATTTCTGCGTTGCGCTTCATTTCGTGTTCA
>CAZIIV010000091.1:0-7322 GCA_964539365.1 uncultured Desulfobacteraceae bacterium
TGCCTTTTATAGCTCAATCTAAACCAACCGATCCGAGATTAGTCGAAATTTCTTCGTATCGGAAAATCTTCATCAACTGGCAAAAGTAATTTTGCACTAATGAGATCGTCTGATAAATCAATGGCCAACTTCTTTGCCCACATCACTTTCCCCGGTGATTAAGACTGGCAGGCCTGTGTCTGCAACGTGGTCTATCAGTTCCCTTATTCTCTCGATGCTTTCGCTTGTTCCGATGAGTGGAGTCGCCACGTTTTAATCTTTAATTTTGTTCTTTTTGGAAGAAATAAGCTTACTAGTTGCTTTGTCAAGTTCGAAAAGCTCAAATGGTTTTGACAATACCATCTCCGCTTGGGATCCTGTAGCAAACGCTCCGGGATACTCGCCCATCCGGTTATAATGGATCTTCCTGTATGTCCTCATCGTTATAAAAAGAATCAGCGGACCCGGGTGATTTCATATATTCTTCCGTTTTTTGTAAGATATCCTGGACCTTATTCAAAGAGTTGAGGTTCTGGTGCACCCTGGCTGTCTCTGAGTTAATGAGCTCCTCAGCCAAACTTTCATAATCCGCGTGACCAATGGCATGTTTATCATAATCCCCAACGGGCAAGCCACAATCCGCCGTTTCTCTGAGGCGAATATTGTAACGAATTACCGTGTCAAAAACATGGTCCCCAAATTCCTCTTTAACCTTCTCTAAAACAACCCTGGCGTAGCGTGTCCTGCGATCATACATGGTAATCAGCGCACGAGATTTAACCTCATGGCCAATTTTGTCTTTAAGCAGGGTGGTCATCTCTATCAGTTTGGCAACACCTCGAAGAGAAAACAGGCTCATGTCGATGGGGATAATTACTTCATCGCAGGCACGAAGGGCATTGAAGCAAAGATGGCCAATGCTTGGGGGACAATCGATTACAATGTAGTCATAATCATATTGTTCTTTGAGATCCTGAATAGCCACAAAGAGCATGTCTTCTCTCCCCACTATCCCTGAAAGTTCTTGTTCTATTGAAGTGAGGATCAGGCTTGAGGGGACAAGATCAAAATTGTCCTTAACATCTATCAAAATATCCCCAATTCCTAAGAAGTCTTTTTTCTTTGACGTTATAACATCATAAATGCTTTTCTCAAGATCGGAAGGATTGATGTTCAAACCCATGGTTGCGTGGGCCTGAGGATCAAAATCAATGAGCAATACCCTTTTTTCTTTTAGGGACAAAGAATATGAGAGGTTAATGGCTGTTGTTGTCTTACCACATCCTCCTTTTTGATTCGCACTGGCAATAATTCTCATAAACATCCTCCTTCCCTTATTGAAGAGCAATATTATTTATATTTATTTTGATGAAAAAGTGTATTTATTAGATTAAAATAGCCGGCACCGAACTTCCGAAATTATTCCTCGGAAATTAAAAGCCTTTGTCTCATGCGCTTTATTTTACTTCGATGCCGTTTTGCCGATAGCATGCGTTTTTTTGCAGCCCGGCTCGGTTTGGTTTTAATGCGAACTTTGGGTTTTATAGATGCTTTCAAAATTAAGCTTTTCAGGCGATCAATTGCATCCTGTCGGTTACGTTCCTGTTTTCGAAACCGGCCGGCATGGATAATGAGAATTCCATGTTCTGTGATTTTCCTGCCCGCAACACGGACCAAGCGGGAGCGAACCTCACGGGAAAGAGAAGGAGCGTTTTTCACATCAAAGCGAAGCTGAACCGCTGTGGCAACTTTATTCACATTCTGTCCCCCGGGACCTGATGATCGTATAAAATCCAGTTTAATTTCATTTTCACCAATTGAAATTTTGGGTGTAATGTTGATCATATTGCAAGGTTACATCATATTGGTTTTTTTGCGCTTACAGCCAGCCTGGCACTGGTCTTCGGGATTAATTTTTTGTGCGGGCTTTTCGAGGTGATCATTCCTATTTTGTATCTTCTTTGTCCATGACGTCCTGACTCCAGGAGATTGCAGCCGAGACCCTGGGGAATCCAAGGATCGAAATAAGGAGTATCAGGGTATGATAAATTTCTTCTTTTGTAACACCCGCCTGAAGCGCTCTGCGAGTATGAGAATGAACTGAACCTTCAGATTGAACTGCTGCAGCGGCTGCAAGTTGAATCAGTTCAATTGTTTTCTCATCTATAGGACCTTCGCGTCTGACCGTTGACCCGAGGTTCTCCAGAGCGGACATAACCTCTGGAAAAATTTCGGAGAGTTTGTGATAATGCCTGCTGGGTATCTTTTGTTCTGACATTGGAATACTCCTTTTGTAAGGGTTAATGTCTAATTTATAGGACCTGAGCGGTACGAATATTTTCCATGGTTTAAAAGTATTTCAGAAACCATGGATCAAACTCTTTCAACCATGGCGGGACATCTCCTTTCCGGCCGATTTTATTGTTTATGCGTTGCAGAACCTCCCAGAGTTCACGAAACTCCGGGGTGAGGCTCCATTCCTCGGGCAGGGTTGCGTAGTCCTCACCGTTACGCACAAAGCGGTAGCAGTGGACAGTGCAGCCCCGGTACTCCTGGTCCGGTTTTTTCCATCGAACAAAGTTTCCCGGAAAGATTCCTCCCACCCGCCAGCCGTCTTTGATACACCAGTTCTGGGTGATGTCGTGCCAGGTCTCCAGGAAGGTGGTAAAGTACTCCGCCCCTGAGGCCAGAGCCGCCTTCCACGTAACCGCTCTCAATTCCTGCATGATTTTCTTAAATCGATAATCGGGAAGGGTGGCTGCAAAGGTGAATTCAACCTGGAGGTTTTTTTCAAACTTCGTAAGCATCGTCGCCGAGACCACCTTGTCGGTTTCAAGTTCCACCACCACAGGCATGAGATACACTTTGTTCCGGCGATCTTCCTCCCATGTTTCGTCCAGGGCAATGAGTTCCTCATATCTTTCCGGCATGAGCACGAACTCGTGAGGAGAACCGTAGACTTCCGGGTAGGCCTTCCTGAAAACCGTGGCTGCAGAATCAATGAGCCTTCGAGAGAGAACCCTGGCTTGAAATCTGCCTTCTTCAAAGGGCTCGGATTCAAACCGCTTCCAGACCACTCTCTTTTCCGATATGGGCCTGGTTTTGCACGTGGTGGCCATTTCTTTGTACGGATTGCCGAGTTTGCTCATTCCATTCCTCCATTGGGATTTTTAATATCGGTCATTGTTATTTATTGGGGGATATATTGCGGCCCACATTTACGTTCATACTGTCATAGGAACGGAAAATCAACTTTTCACGCTCCAGCCGTTTTTCAGCAAGCGGTTGCAGTTCAAGTGACTTTGCCGTTGCTTGCAATGCCTTTTTAGACGGAATCGCATCAAGGCCTTCTCCGATTTTTTTACCGGAAACCGTATCGAGAACCATCGCGGTTTTGCCGTCCGACACCGCGGAAACGGGAATTTGGTATTCATCCAGAAGCCGGGCTGCAGAAACAATCTCCCGTTCCCTGGATCCCAGGGAGCCCGGAGCACATTTAATCGCCATATACCGTTTGCCGTGAACAGACACAACCAGGTCTACCGATGAACGGTAAGGTTCATCGCCGATGGTCACTTCAATAGGGACATTGACTTCAATATCTTTCTTTGCATACCCCTTTTCTGTTACCAGAATCTTTTCAATCATCTGGCGGTTGGCCTCTGCACCGACATCGGGAATCTTTTCTCCGGTGACAAAGTCTGTGATCAAACTGAACGTTTTTGGGATATGATCATCCGAAGCCGCTTTTCTTTTCACCGGAACAACGGGTTTCAGTTTCCGGCGTGCAATACAGTCAATGCATTTATTATCTTTCATGGCACCCTCTCTTTATAATTATTTCATATATTATCAAAAAAATCTTGGTAAATCAAACCACAACACTAAATTTACAGAAAAACCGAAAGGTTGACTTTTACTCATGATAATGCTTTAAATCAAAAAAGGAGGAATAAATTATGGACGAAAAAGAACGCCTCAATGCTTTGGATGTGGCTTTGGATAATGAGATGAAGGAACGCGAGTTTTACCTCAAAAACGCCGAACGGACCAAAAACCCTGTTGGCAAGGCCATGTTCCGGCAGATTGCAGACGAAGAGCTTGAACATTACCAACGACTTAAGGAGCTTCATGAAAAGTGGAAATCAGGGGACAAGTGGCCTGAAACCGTTCCCTTGAAAGTGAAACAGACGGTCATCAAGGATGTACTGAAAGACGTGCTAAAGAGGGTGGATCAACATGCGGAAAGCGATGACGATGATCTGCAGGCGGTTCGCACGGCGATTGATTTCGAAGCCAAAGGGGCTTCATACTATGCCAAACTCAGAGATGAGGTGACCGACCCCAAGGAGAAGGCCTTTTTTGATCTCCTTGCCAGTATTGAAAACGAACACTTTGTTTCTTTGAAAGATACCGAAGAATACCTGGCCGATCCCGCCTCATGGTACATTAAAGCAGAGCATCACGGTCTGGACGGGGCATAGCCGGTATTCTAAAAATATTTTATTTTCAGTCCGGTGAAAGATTATAAAAATAGAGCATGGTATCCGACCGTGTCAAGATTCCGATAATATGATTATTTTTAACAACGGGGAGCCTGCCGATGTCGTGTTTGATCATCAGGCGAGCGGCTTGAGTCGGGCTTTTTCCGGGTGCAATGGTTTTTACCTTGGTGTTCATAAACGCTTTTACCGGCGCTTTTAGCTGGGATTCTTTCTTGATTTTCTTAAAATCCCTTCTTGAAATCATACCCACAAGTTTATCATTCTCTACGACCGGCAGACCGGTGCACCCTTTTTCTTTTAAAATCGAACCCACCGTTTTCATGGGCGTGTCCGGCGGCACGGTAACAACAGGGAAAGACATGAGATCACTGATTTGTACGGATACCTGACTGTTTCCCTGGATCAGTGCCCTAATCTTATCTTCTACATCATCCGGATTCACCGACTTAAGTATAGCGGATGCGGCGGCCGGATGTCCGCCGCCGCCCATGCTCCGCATGATTCCGCCCATGTCCAGGCCATCGGCAGCACTTCGACCGATGACCATACACTTGTTTCGTTTTTTGTCCACAAATATACCAATGGCAGCATCTATATTCAGAATTTCTCTGTACATATGAACCACAACAGCGAGACTGTCCACATAGTCTTTTAAATTCAGTTTAATAAAACTGATACTGTGTCCGTTTATCTTATCTTTCTTTGCCGATTGCAGCATCCTGAACAAGACGTCTTTTTGTTTTTCACCATAGGCCGGACGCAAAAACGAGCGAACGATGTTCAGGTCGGCGTTACGTTCAAGCAGATAAGCCGCGGCATAAGCGTCTTCGGCGGTTGTTGAAGGAAACATAAGGCTGCCGGTATCTTCATACAAACCTGCCAGGAAGAGAGTGGCCTGTATGGGGGTTATGACTTTTTTTTCCTGTTTTAACTGTCGAATCATGAGGGTAATGTTTGCACCCATAGGCTCCTGGCATTTCCACACGGGCTTTATGTCGCCGACATTGGAATGATGATCCCACAGGATAACCTCTAAATTTTTCTTATTCTTCAACCTGCGGATCCTTCCGAGCCGAGACCAGCTGTTTATGTCCACAACAATCAGACGGTTAACCTGGTCAAGAAGAATATCGTCAAATGAGGATATGTTAAAGATATCCTTGTGAATGGACAAAAAAGCTTTAACATTTGGATTTACATTGTTCGGAAGGACGGGGATTACTCCCGGATACAAAATTGTTGCAGCTATGGTCGAAGCCAGCGCGTCGAAATCCGTATTCTTGTGTGTCGTCACAATTTGCATACAACGCTCCTGAATTTACAAAGTTCTGCCGTCTGCCTCACGCATCTATGCATATGGGTCATGCCAAAGCCGTGGTGCGTTATAATTCGTTTAACATACTATATTTTAATCAATTTTTCAATGTATAATCCGGATACAATGATGCCTCATGATTACGTTTTTGCTCTGAAACCGTTTGGCCGGATACATTCCGGTCTGAAACGCCAACACGGGTATGCGTCTGACGATTCCTGTTGATTCAGGTACAAGGTCTAGTGTTTTCAGGCAAAAATGTCCACAGCAACCTGTTGTATAATTATTCAAAAATATGCTAAAAAAAATTTTTGGTGTTTCTCCGGGAAGGGGGATAACTTAAATTTTAGCGAGAGTATCCGGTGAGTTGAGTGTATTATGTCATCCATGTATAAAAAAGTGGGTTTGGCCTCGCTGATTATGATGACTTCGGTTTTTTTAAGCCGTCTAACCGGTCTTATCCGAGAGCAGGTCATTGCCTATATCGGGGGAATCAGCGGGGGGGTCGATGCCTATCAGGTGGCCTTTATCATCCCCGAAATTCTGAATCACATCGTTGCCAGCGGGTTCCTTTCGGTTACGTTTATCCCGATTTTTTCTCGCTATCTGGTACGAAATAAAGAAGAAGAAGGCTGGCGGGTCTTTTCTCTCATTTTCACCGGGTTCGGCAGCTTGCTTTTACTGTTGATTGCCATTGCCTGTGTTTTTGCACGGGGGTTGGTCGAGGTTTTGGCTCCGGGGCTTGATGATCCCGTATTAATCGAACGCACAGTCAGGATGACACGGATTATCATACCGGCCCAGTTTTTCTTTTTTTCCGGCGGGATGTTGATGGCCGTTCAGTTCGCCAAGGAAAAATTTTTCATACCGGCCCTGTCTCCGCTTTTGTATAATCTGGGGATTATTTTCGGAGGCCTACTGCTGGGCAACCGCATGGGTATGGAAGGGTTTTCCTGGGGAGTTCTGGGCGGCGCCTTTATCGGAAATTTCATGGTTCAGATCTGGGGCGCAAAAAAGGTCGGCATGCGGTTCACCCTAAATTTTGATTTCAGGCACCCGGATCTATGGCTCTATGTTCGGGTCACGCTTCCCTTGATGATCGGGTTGACCATGAGTTTTTCAACGGAATTCTTATTTCGGTTTTTCGGTTCGTACTTGCCTCGGGGCAGCATTGCCGGCCTTAACTACGCATTAAGGACCATGTTTATCCTCGTTGGCTTTTTCGGCCAGGCCTTAGGCATGGCGTCGTTTCCGTTTATGGCGCGCCTGGCGGCGGAAAATAAAATACAAGAGATGAACCGGCTGCTCAACAATGCCCTGCGGTATCTGGCGCTGGTGGTTCCGTTTTCCGTTCTGATTATTGCGCTCAGACAGGAAATCGTTGTGATTTTGTTTCAGCGGGGCCGGTTTGATGCCGCCGCAACGGCCTTAACCTCTCAGGTGCTGGTGTTTTTGATGATCGGAGCATTCGCCTTTGCCGCCCAGACCATTGTGGTTCGGGGATATTACGCCGTGCAGAACAC
>CAZIIV010000091.1:7422-11315 GCA_964539365.1 uncultured Desulfobacteraceae bacterium
CTTCCTGCGGGGCCTGGATTCCACCACACTTACGGGAAGCCTCGCGGTTTCAATCTTAACCGGTTTGGTGTTTGTGGTCATGGTATTATCGGCCGGATACATACTGGGCATAACGGAGATTAAAGCGTTAGTGAGCCGCATCTTAGAAAAGATTAATCCCTTGTAATAATAATTTCAATGCTTATGTTTGTCGTTTGACTTCTGCATACCTTGAAGGTTTAATAAATATAAAAGTGCATTCCGTGAATAACAATTTAAGAAATGAGAAAATAAGAAACATCGCGATCATCGCGCATGTTGACCACGGCAAAACAACCCTTGTTGATGCCATGTTCAGGCAGAGCGGGCTCTTCAGACCGGGCCTTCAAGTTGATGAGAGAATCATGGACAGCATGGACTTGGAAAGGGAAAGAGGCATAACCATTGCCGCAAAAAACTGTTCCGTTAAGTGGAACGGGGTAAAGATAAACATCATCGACACCCCCGGCCATGCTGATTTCGGCGGAGAGGTCGAGCGCGCTCTGTCCATGGCGGACGGTGCGATTTTACTTGTGGATGCTTGTGAAGGTCCACTGCCCCAAACCCGTTTTGTGTTGAAGAAAACCTTTGAAAAAGGCCTCAAGGTTGTCGTGGTGATCAATAAGATCGACAGAAAGGATGCCCGTCCCGAGCAGGTTCTCGATGAGATATATGACTTGTTCATCGACCTTGATGCGGACGGTGAACAGCTCGATTTTCCCTGTCTGTATGCGGTCGGACGCCAAGGCATCGCAAAAAAGACCCTGACCGAAAAAAGGGACGACCTTGATCTTCTCTTTGAAACCATCCTCAATGAGATACCGGCCCCCGAATACCACCCCGAAGAACCGTTTCAGATGCTGGTGTCTGATCTCGGATATTCGGATTTTCTGGGTCGGCTTGCCATCGGAAGAATTTTTAACCAAACTGCCAGATTCAATGGCGCCATGGTTTGTATCAACGACAAACAAGAACATCTCCCGCTCAAGATATCCAAGCTTCAGGTATATGACGGGATGAATTTGCAAGAGGTTGAAACGGCAGATCCCGGTGATATTGTCGTTTTTTCCGGCATCGAGGATGTCAAAATCGGTGACACGATCTGTACAAAGGAATTTCCAAAACCTTTAAAGAGAATCACCGTAGACGAGCCTACGATCTCCATGGAATTTACCATCAACACCTCTCCCTTGAGCGGAAAGGAAGGTAAAATCCTACAGTCCGGCAAGATACGCGAACGGCTGATCAAGGAGACCCTTAAAAACGTTGCCGTCAGATTTGAACAGACCGAGGACAGGGACAGATTTATTGTAAAGGGCAGAGGAGAGTTCCAGATGGTCATCCTTATCGAAACCATGAGGCGGGAAGGCTTCGAACTTTCCGTGGGCCGTCCAAAGGTAATTTTCAAGCATTTAAACGGAACCCTGATCGAGCCTGTCGAGACACTGTTTGTGGATTGTGATGAACATTTTTTGGGAGTTCTTACCGAAAAGCTTTCCATAAGAAAGGGACGGCTGACAAATCTTGTCAATAACCAAAGCGGAAGGATACGGGCTGAGTTTTCAGTGCCTTCACGTTCTTTAATCGGTTATCGGGATGAATTCCTCACGGACACAAAGGGAACCGGAATCATGAACACTATTTTTGCAGGATATGAGCCGTTTCGCGGTGATTTTCCCACCAGATTTACCGGTTCTATTGTTTCAGATCGGCAGGGGAACTCTGTTGCATACGCACTCTATCACCTTGAACCCAGAGGCCGTCTGTTCATTGTCCCCGGAGAACCTGTTTATGAGGGAATGATTGTCGGTGAGCATAACAAGGGCGTTGATATCAGCGCAAACCCGAGCAAGGAAAAGAAACTCACCAACATACGTGCTGCCGGAAAAGATGAAAGCACGGTATGTTCGCCGGTGAAACCCATGACCCTGGAACGGGCCATAAATTTTATAAAAGATGACGAGATGGTGGAGGTAACCCCGCAATCCATAAGGCTGTATAAAAAAACGCTTTCTATAAGAAAGCGGAGACATAAGAACAGAATGAACTGACGTTCGGACAAACCAAATATCAAGTTAGGGGCTTCGCTCCAATTGGAATGCTGATATAATGCGATATTGGGTTAATACACAATGAACAATAATAAAAAAGAAATCGACAAACGCCGGACCTTTGGCATCATCAGCCATCCGGACGCGGGAAAGACCACGTTGACCGAAAAGCTCCTTCTTTATGGCGGGGCCATTCAGCAGGCCGGCTCCGTAAAGGCCCGAAAGGCGGAAAGATATGCAACCAGCGACTGGATGGCCATCGAAAAGGAACGGGGCATATCCGTCACCACGTCGGTGATGAAATTCAATTACCGAAACTTTGAGATAAATCTTCTGGATACGCCCGGACATCAGGACTTCTCCGAGGATACCTACCGGGTTCTGACCGCTGTTGACAGCGCTCTGATGGTCATTGACAACGCCAAGGGGGTTGAGTCCCAGACCGAAAAGCTCATGGAAGTCTGCCGCATGCGCAACACGCCCATCATTACCTTTATTAACAAACTGGACCGGGAGGGCATGACCCCCCTTGATGTTATTGATGATATTGAGGATAAGCTCCAGATCGAATGCACGCCGCTTTCCTGGCCCGTCGGCATGGGGAAAAGCTTCAAGGGGGTTTACAACCTCTATAAAAAAGAGCTTCACCTTTTTGCGCCCGGCCGGGAGTCCCGCCGCAGACAAGGGAAGGTGATAACCGATCTTTCTGCCACCCTACTCGATGAAATGTTAGGAAGCCAGGCCCGTGACTTGAGAGAAGATCTTGAATTCATCGAGGGCGTTGCCGCGCCCTTTGAACTTGACCAGTACTTAAAAGGTAACCAAACGCCGGTTTTTTTCGGGAGCGCCATCAACAATTTCGGTGTAAAAGAGATGCTGGACGCCTTTGTGGAGATGGCGCCGTCTCCGGGTCCCCGGGCGGCGGTGACACGAACCGTTTCGCCCTATGAGGAACCCTTCTCGGGGTTTGCATTCAAAATTCAGGCCAATATGAATCCGGCACACCGTGACCGGATCGCATTTATCCGGATCTGTTCGGGCAAATTTACCAGAGGAATGAAGGCCGTTCACCACAGAATCGGGAAAGATGTTACATTTTCGAGTGCCACTATTTTCATGGCCAATGAGCGTGAAAACGTGTCGGAAGCCTATCCCGGCGATATTATCGGTGTTCATAACCACGGGACCATAAAGATCGGTGACACATTTACGGAAAAGGAGCCCTTAACATTCTGCGGAATCCCCAATTTTGCCCCCGAAATTTTCAAAAAGGCCATTTTAAAGAACCCCATGAAAGCCAAACATCTTCAAAAAGGACTGGTCCAGCTCGCGGAAGAGGGGATTGTACAGGTTTTCAGACCGGTTTACGGAAACGGATACATATTGGGTGCTGTAGGCATGCTTCAGTTTGACATCACCGTGGAACGCTTACGGTCCGAATATGGCGTTGATGCGGTTTACGAACCGGTTGATTATCGTGTTGCGCGGTGGGTCGAATGCGACGATCCGAAAAAGATGGCGGATTTTGAGAAAAAAAACAGGTCCAGCATGGTCAGAGATGCCGAAGGAGCCAGTGCTTATCTCACCACCAGTGAGTTTCAGCTCGACTATTGCATGAAAGAATGGCCAGGAATCGCATTCCACAAAACCAGGGAAATCAATAATTCCCGGACCCCCTCCCCACGAGCTGCTTAAAAGCCATTTAATTTGAATAAAACATATAATTGCATGATTCTGTAAAAAGTATCCCCACATGAACTATAATCAGCATCATATCACGGAGTTGTTCAAACAGTATGCGGGCTTACAGCAAAATCTGTTGCG
>CAZIIV010000092.1:0-11172 GCA_964539365.1 uncultured Desulfobacteraceae bacterium
GCGCCAGGGGCAAAGCAGCTGAGACCATTACTACTGAACATGTTTGCTGACACCTGAAACCTGACAACTGAAACCAAATAGCCATGGCAATTTTAGCAAACAACAGTCTTGATTTACACCCAGGGTTAAACCGGTGCCGCGTGTTATTTAGTAAACAACGACATATGGTTCAGTATTCAACAAAAAAATCTTTTCATACCGCATACCTAATGGAGAAAATCGTAATTTTTCAATAAGTTCTGGTATATGAAATGGTGATCTTGAGCCGAATCCATCATTTATTTAGAAGTTACAGAAAATCCGGACAACTATTTAAAGCCATAACTTATATGGATTTGGTGTCATCCACTCTAAAGGGTAAGAATCGGATTCCGACGCTCATTTTTTTTACCCATATCCTGGCCATGGTAATGGTTTCCCCGGAAGGGCTTGTCAGACTTGGAAGTTCTTCAGCATAAGAAATATCTTCGGTATTGAATTCGTAATAGAACGTATTGGTGCTAAATGGATCGGCTATCAGAATAATTTTTCTCGAGTCGTTGGGGTTCTTGCGGGGTGAACCTGAAAAAGCCACGTGCGTTCTCAGCAAGGTTGCAATATCCTTTGGTTGTTTGTATGTCTGGATTTCAAATTTTTCCGATGCTTTTAAATGTGTTGGCATTGGCATAAAAACCTCTCCTGGTAATGAAAATCGTTTTAAATCGAGATACAAAACATTTTTTATTGAATGAGCCGGTACTTCTCAATAAGCTCTGATGTATGAGATGATACTATTTTTATTGATTTTTTTGGGTCAACTGTGATTAATGAAAAATTAAATAAATAAAAATAAATTGGAATAGAAACTTGTCAAGATTTTTATTTTTTTGTTAGATCTAATTTGAAGAAATTATCCCATAGGTGTTGTCTATGCCTGAAATAGCGTCAGCCCGAAACGCCAAATCGATCACGCTGGCAGGGGGATTCGTTAATATTTTTCTGATTGGCCTCAAGTTTATCACCGGCATCATTGGAAATAGCCATGCCCTTATCGCGGATGCCGTACACTCTATTTCCGACCTTTTCACTGATGTGGTTGTTTTTTTCGGGATAAAAAGCGGTCAAAAGCCTCCGGATGACAGATATCCTTTTGGGCATGGCCGCATCGAAACGCTGGCTGCTGCTATCGTTGGGCTGGTTCTCATTGTTACCGCAGTATATCTGGGTGTGCGGTCCTCCATGGATATCTATTTTCAAAAGGAATATCATCCCACGATATTGGCATTGTTTGGGGCAGTTATATCTATTGCCTTAAAAGAGACGCTTTATCATTATACCCTACGTGCCGGGCGGCGAATCAAAAGTCAACTCATCGTGGCGAATGCCTGGCATCATCGATCAGATGCCCTTTCATCGGTTGCGGTTCTGTTGGGCGTGGGGTGTGCACGTATTAAGCCTGAGTGGCATATATTTGATGCATTCGCCGCCCTGTTGGTTTCCTTTTTTATCATCAAAGTGGGATTGGAGCTCCTTGGCAACTCATTACATGAACTGAGCGATGCGGCTCCTGACCCCGAAGTTTTGAGCGAGATCAACCAATGCACGTTGAGCGTTGACGGGGTGATAGCTTCTCATGATCTCAGGGTCCGGATATCCGGAGGGCGATACCAAATAGAAATTCACATCATTGTCGATGCCTTGTTGACTGTGGCTCAAGGGCACCGGGTTGCCAAAGCCGTGGAAAAATGCCTGATAGACAAGGTTGAAGATCTGGACAAAGTTATTGTGCATGTTGATCCCTCGGAAGGCAACATAAATCCGGACTCGTAATTTTTTTAAAAGGTTTTGAAGCTGTCTTTTCGTATCCGGAGAGCTTTGTTCAGAACGGTAAAAAATAAACGGAAAAATTGGAGATCGCATGGCTTTTAGCTTGGCACTTATTATCATCCTGGGATTAGGGGCCGATTATCTGTTTAAACGCCTGCAATTGCCGGGTCTTATCGGCATGCTCATCGTCGGGGTTCTTGTGGGGCCGTATGTTTTAAATTTAATGTCTCCTGAAATGATGAAGGTTTCCGGGGATTTCAGAAAAATAGCACTAATCGTCATTCTGCTGAGGGCCGGTTTTGAGCTTCGTCGGGATGCATTGAACCGGGTGGGTCGTGCGGCGGTTATTATGAGTGCGGTGCCGGCTGTTTTTGAAATCGGCGGAGTTATGCTTGTGGCGCCCAAACTGCTACACATTACCTATCTTGAGGCCGCCATCCTTGGCAGCATATTGGGTGCAGTATCTCCGGCCGTTGTTGTCCCCCTTATGATTGACTTTATGGATCGAGGACGGGGAGCCAAAAAAGCCATTCCCACTATGATCCTGGGAGCGTCTTCGTTGGATGATGTTTTTGTTATCGTTCTGTTCACCGTATTTTTGGGCATGTACGGCGGGGAACAGACAAATATTCTGATGCAGCTTGGGGCAATTCCTGTTTCCATTGTTCTTGGGACTATCGTCGGGCTCATTCCCGGATATTTTTTATATCGCCTGTTTACAAAATATGACTGGCGTCCTCCAAAACGGACCATGATGGTGATGGGGGTTGCCATAGTTCTTACCTGGCTGGAAGCGGTTTGTGAAAACCATGTGCCCGTGGCCAGCCTTTTGGGCGTCATGGCCATCGGTTTCATTATTTTGGAAAAATCCGAACCCATTGCCCACATTATTTCTCAAAAACTAAAGAAACTATGGTTATTTGCAGAGCTTTTGCTTTTTGTTTTGGTGGGGGCACAGGTAAACATACATGTGGCCTGGAAGGCAGGCCTGGCCGGAGCATTGGTAATTTTTGTCGGTCTTGTTTTTAGAAGCGTGGGAACGTATGTATCGCTCATTGGAACTCCTTTTGATTGGAGAGAGAAACTGTTTTGCGTGGTGGCTTATATTCCCAAAGCAACAGTCCAGGCTGCCATCGGAGCGATTCCCCTTGCGGCGGGTGTGGCTTCGGGCGAGGTTATTCTGGCGGTTGCGGTGTTATCCATTCTCTTGACGGCGCCCGTCGGCGCCATTGGTATTATGGTTTTTGGTGAAAAAATACTGGATTACGGGGAACGTTCGGTATACAGATTCAAAGAATTGCGGGATAAGCTGGGACTTCCTCATGTTGGCGAACGGGTAAGAAGCAAACTCTCCGGCAGCGTATGGAAGGTGATAGAACAAAAAGAGATGTGGGTGAAAGCACCCTCTGCCGGGGGTAATCCTGATGACCCTCCCCGCATGATTCCGGCAATCTATATACGGTACTGGGGGGAAGAAATTAGTAATAACTCCGGCAAAAATAAGACCCTGTCGTATCATTACACGCAGCACGATCCTTCTTTTAAGGAAAACTGGGAAATTCTTTATGATTGGTAATAGAAGGAAGGAGACTATGACCGGCCAGAGCCGTGGTGGAAGTCAGTGCCCAAGGGCGCCAAAGTCGAGATCAAGTGTGTTGCCTGTGTCGGGCCCATGTGAGCGATGTCCATCCGGAGAATGGCAGGACGGAACTCCTACATTCTTTCGATCATCTCGGGCGGCGGATCGGTGTTGGGCTGAATCTTCACCTCAACCTCGTCACTCAAGGAGCTAATGTCCGATTGGGTCAAGGACCTGCCCGTATCTACGAACACAACGTCCGCTGGTTTACTGCTTACCGTAGTATGGCCTGAGAGCACACCTCTCTCTTGATAATAAATCACCTGTTCGTGCCAGCCTTCATCACCAATCACGATGCCATAACAGAAATTGCCATAAACGGTTTCCATGATCGTCGCTTCTGTAACCGGCACATCGGTGATGAAGCAAACACTGCCCTTTTCCAAATCTTTATTTTCATATTGCCCCTTCACCAGCATTACGGAATCTTGTATCATAATTTCCCTTTTTGACACAGGTTTTCTTAATCTCGCCGCAACGAAATTTAACACGGTGAGGTGGTTTTCCTCATCAGTCTTTGAAAAATGCAGGTAATTCAAAGCGCCGTGAGAGTGTATCCAGCCATTGATAAGTGTTTGTTCGGACAACTCCTCCTGGAATTCGGCGATCCTCGCAGAACCGATCGTGGTGTAATCTTGAAGGTTCTGATCATTCTTTGGCAACCCTATGTCTTCGATGAGTTCGGGAGTATGGCTTTGGGCCAGCGTATACCCGTACCACTCAAAACTCTCCCCGTGCATTGTGCGAACCAGCTCGTTGATTTTATAAGCTTTCACTCGGGCGTAATTCGCCATGGCTATTTTCTGCGGTAAATCTGAAAGTGGTATTTCTTGCGGTTTCGGGCGCTTTAGCGCTGAAAGACTTTTAAATCTCATCCCAATCTTTCCTTTACATAATTTTGATCCACCACGAATTTTCCGGTATAGCTTCCCGGGAGGCGGTACATATCTTCCAGCAGCACCCGGTGGATAATATTTATCAGACCCCGGGCACCGGTTCCTTCATTTTCGGCCCGACCTGCGATTTCGGTCAGTGCGCTGGTCGTGAAGCTCAAGTCGATCCCCCATGCTTTAAAGTCGTTGGTATAGGATAGCAGAGCACTGCCTTGGCTTTTTATCAGGATGTCTTTGAGGTCCTGTCGTGTCAGTTGATCATATACGACTTTTACGGGGAATCGTCCCATGAGCTGCCTTTCCATACCGAAGGCAACCAGGTCGTCCGTCATCAGGTAGTCTTGCCAATCGCCTTCAAGACCCATCCTGGCCATACGTTTTTTGACGATGCCGTCGAGATTCTCAAAAGCACCTCCGGCGATAAAAAGTACATGTTTTGTGGACAGGGATATTCTTTCCTTCCCCATGTGAACGGTGTTTTCCGTACCGTCGACCATATGCAGCAGACCTTTTTGAACCCCCTTACCGGAAACATCTTTGTAAGCGATGATCTCGGTGGCAATTTTATCAATCTCATCAAGATATACGATTCCCATCTGGGCCACATGCGGGTTCCCGCCGGACACCAGAAGAAGGTCCAGCAGGATGTCGCTGGCGTTTTGCCCCACGTACCCGACCTCGCTGAATTTAGTTATGTCCTCATGAACGAAGGATACCCCCACCAACTGAGAAGCAGTTTCGCTGGTATAGGTTTTACCGCAGCCTGTCGGACCGATCATCAATATATTGGCCTTGGGAGTTCTGGTATTTCGAAGAATACCGTCAATGCCTCCGTTGTTCTCAATAGTTCTTTTTCTGAGAGCCTCACCCAGCCTCCGGTAATGGAACGCAATGGCGGTGGCCATGATTTTCTTCCCTTTTTCCTGTCCGACCACAAACCGGTCCATATCCGCCTTGAGTTGGGACGGGGTTTTGTCAAATGCAATGATTTCTTCCACAGCCTCAATTTCTTGTTCTTTTCTCAGCCGTGCAATTTTTTCTTCAATACGCCGGCGGCGTGGCCCGGACACTCTGTCATCCATATGTTTCACTCTGGCTCAGATGAAGTGCTTTCAACCTTTGCAATAAAGGTATGAAGCAGTTTTACATGTTCGGTTAAAGTGCCAAATTGTGATTTTTTATTTTCGATAGTTTCCGTTTCACGACCTGTATCTGTGGTTTTGCCGATCTGTGCTGCCTGATTCGCTAACTCTTTGAGATACTTTTTGGCGTGTTCATACGCGAGCAGGGTCTCAAAATCATAGCGTATCAACGCTTCAGGTCTCAGTTTGGCATTCATGTGATATAGAATCCCGCTCATGAGGATTTCTTCCGGGGAATGTGCAAACGACAGATAGGGATTGTTCACTTTCCTTAAAAGTGCTTGAGTCAAATCGTACTCATCCCGGGAACATAAGGTAAACAATGGGAATTCAAAAGGCTTTTTTGGTTTAACCCGGAGGAAATCCATTTTATCTCCGGGCGGATAATCGTCAAGGGTATCGAGGTGTTTCAGAAAGTTTTCATCCAGTCCGTAGTGTCGAACCAGCGTACTGATTTTAGTAAAGATCTCTCGCTCAAAAGGCTGTTTTTTTCTCTTTTGAGTCCGTTTGTGCTTTATGTGGTCCAGTAGATCCATAACTTCATGAAATGCTTTTTATTTTGCTACTACGGATAGCACTGATGACGTTTCCTGTCAGATCCGATAATCATCAAACTCAATAGATTTGACATGCAACAGTTTCCGGTCCAGACTGTGAATGCCATTTCTTCTCCGGCTGTCGTAGCCATAGATCAAGGCATTGATGCCCATTTCCAAGCCATTGATGATGTCGCCGGCAGTAAATTTGTTTGGAGGGGTAAATTGCTGAAGGCAAATTTCCTGTCCGGCTTCGTGGCCGAGCAGGAAGGGATGTTTGTATGTCTCCATCACAATCGGTCTCAGAATGCCGGAGGTGGGAACCGCCACCCTGCAGTCCGGAAACAAGTACCTGCGGGCATGGTAATCTTTGAGGATATATTGCCCCGTATGCTTATATACAAGGTAATCGTCTCTGGAATCAATTCTCGAAAAACCGAAACCATCTATTTCCAATGATCCTTTGTCTGCGATATAGAGCAGTATTCCAAGGTGCTTGGTTTTTGTATTTCCGAATTGCTCTCGCATATGCAGCGACTTTTTCAAACCTTCTTTTTCACGATGGACAATTTTTGCGAATAATTCTTTGCGAATCCATGCGCGTAGCTCTCGAGCGGACAGTGGTCCGGTTTTCAGGGGGTCGAGGGGTGTTTCTTGTTGTTCCAATTCACCGAGCATTCTTTTCAGCGGTTCCGTGTCGAGAAATGTTTTTGCCCTTTCATAATACTCTAATGGAATATCAATCTGCTCCCCGATAACCTCCAGTATTTCTTCCTCACTCCGTCTGCTTCTCTCCAGTCCCCTGTTTTTTTTGACGAAATAGGTCATTACCCGGAAGAGTATGGTTCTGAGCTTTCCATCTGAGCACAGGCCGTCAAGATCCGGAGAGAAAAAATTTTCTTGCAGACAGTGGTTTCTCAGTTGTTGGTATGAATCCGCACTGATTTTTTCTAAATTTGTCAGCAGGGATTGCAAACTCAGGGTCCGGATGAAGTGTCTGCCTTTTGATTCGATAACTGCCGTTGACTTCCGGAAGCCGGATCGTTCCGGTGATGCCCCGGACCTTAATGACGCTTGAAGCTCTCTGTCTATTGCCGGATCACGCAGAAGAGGTACATAGATGAAACCTGATTCGACCATAAGATCCAGGTCGGAATCAAGCAACTGTTTCATTATTTACCTCTCCCTGTTTTACTTTGCCTTGAAAAGCCTGGTCCTTTGGGCCAGGATTCTTTAGTTTGATGATGAATTCGATTTTTTACGAATCCATCAGGATTGAAAGAATTTCTTAAATCGTCAATCGTGAATCGAAAATAATCCATCCCATCCCCCCTTCTTGAGGTTTAATGGCTCGAATCGGTACATATAAATATTTTTCGCCGGCTTCGGTTTGCTCGACTTCGGCGTATTCCAAAGCTGTCCCGTCGATCTGTTGTCCCCGGCACAGCAAGTTCCCGCCTTCCCGTTGTCTGATGATATCTTCCACGATTAACTGTTCCTCGATGCTCCATTTCTTTTTGCTTAAGGTGCGCTCACAAAGTTTCTGTAGTGATTTGCCTTCATAACTGCCAGGCTCATATATATCGATTAATCCCTCGGCAGCATGCCCCGGCATAATTTCAAGAACAAGAGGCAACAGTTTCTCGTCCTCATCGATTTGGAGAGCCTTGTTTCGCTCAATATCAATCATCTTTCAAGTCCTCCTTCAGACATAAATGTTAATTTAACGTTTCGGAATTTCTTCAGTCTATTGAAAACAATAGGAGTTTGAAACTTGAGTATTTAATTCGTTTATGGAATATTGGAATGATGGAATATTGGAATGTTGATCTTAGAATGATGCTATTCATTTATTTAATATTCTATCAGATTAGTTTTACAATAATCCATGTTTCCATTTTCCCAGAACCCATTATTCCATTATTCCACCGTTCCATCATTCCAATTCTGAGCGAAGTGAACTAATTTAAATTCTCTTATCACTTGTCGCATCATAGAAAATGTTTGCGGGTTCCTGACCCGTTAAAAGCATTCGAAACGCATCGACCATAAAGCCGGCGACAATCTGATTGGTCATGATAACGGACGGATCAGGCCGGTACCTGCAAGAGGCCCTTTCTCTGCTGAAGGAATTGCCTTTCCGTTTACCGACAATATCGTATAATCCCAGTAAGTTCGCGGGAGTGGGCCCATTATTTTCGGGTGTATAGATAACCACCTGTCCCTCGTTTGCGCTGGTTCCGCCGCTGATCAGGGTCTTGCCATGAGCCTTGCATTTTTCGCTCAATACAATTCTTGTGTCGAAATTATCCACGCAGTCAAAAACAATATCATAGGGCGCAATGCCCGTTTCTCTATCAAAGTAATCCGTTAACGCTTTGCTTTCCATGCCAAACAGCCGGTTCAATCTTTTCGAGAGTGTTTCTGCTTTATGCTTGCCGATAGCGTCATAGAAAAAAACCTGCCGATTTAAATTGGTCTCCTCGACACTATCCGGGTCCATGAATGTAGTGTGCCGAATTCCCAAATAGGCAAGCCCCAGCCCTACGAAGATACCCAGTGCTCCGGAACCGATCACCAGTGTGCCGGGCTGGGTTTTTGAAGCACCCGTTTTTTTCCTTGTGTACTCTATGAGATCTTGCGACCCTTCCTGACCCATCAAAATATTTTTGGTCTCTTCCAGTACGATGCCGGCAATAATCGTATCCAGCACGCCGTCATCAAAATGATCGCCGGGAAAATTATTCGGGGAAACCAGCTCTTCGATCTCCTGCCATTCGCGATCTCTCACATAGGTAAATACCTTGAACCCCTGCTCGTCATACTGTTCGTAGCAAAACCCTCTAATCATCGGAATATTATCCCTGTAACCTTTCTGAAGTAAAAGCTTGTTGGCCAGGCCGTAATGACTCAAATCCGCAATAAGGTTGCATCCCTTGAAGATTTCGTCCAAAACCGGATGGGTATAAAATCCCTCTATGTGAGTCAAATCGAATCTCGGGTTTAATTTTTTTGCGATTTCAACATACGTCTGGTTTAATGACGGTGCCAGGACAATCAACCGGTTGATTCCAAGGGCCGATGCCGACAAAAGGTAATGGGATGCCAAGAGATCCGAATCACCAACCACACCCACTTTCGCGGTGTCCAATGCATCCTGATTCCAGCCCTCTATTCGCAACTGCCTGTCAAGTCTTTTCAGCCGCATGAAATGATATTCCTTGAGACCTCTGAAAATGTCAAAGGTCTCTCCTTATTGGGGGAAGTTTACCCATGGGGCGGTCCCCAGAGAGCATATTCCAGCGGTACGTCCGAGGAGAGACGGGATGGCTTGTTTTCAAGATCCTTGATCCGTTTTTTCAAATATAGCACTTTTGCCTTAAGATATTCGCTGTCAGGATCTGCTCTGAGGGCCTGTTCCGTATCTCTCAGAAGTTTCCGGTTTTCAAGGTATTCCTTCTCCAGACTCCGAATTTCCTTCTGTAACTCCCGGTAGCCTTCCGTTTCTTCTGCCTCGTCATAGAACCACATGGTCATGATAGACTCCTCTCCCGATATTTTTTTAACTAAGAAACTTAATTATCAGTATCAAGAAATTAACATTCGTTTATTGTTTATATTATAACACTCGTAACAATATAGTCAACTTTATCGATCTGCTCTCTACATTCCTGTAAGGATTTCGGACCAGTATTTATGGGCGGCCGGGTCAATGTTGACAAGTTCGAACAAACATATCATACTGAAAGCCCAATTGTGCGAAAACGCACAACTATGCATCGAGTGGTAATATTAAATACCGGTTGGTCTTGAATCAAGTTCGCCCTAAACTGAGCGTTTCAAATTTTAAAAGGGGATTAAATATCTTTTATTTTTAATGAATTAAATTGATCTGTATTTTTAAAATTTGAAACCCTTTGGGCTTCGCTTTCAGCTATGACCCAACAAGTCGGGATTGCCGATCTTACCGCACCTACTGCGTCAGATGCCGTCCCGCATAGTTGACTATAGCGGAACGACATCTTCCTTGTATCTGCGGCAACACAGCCAGAGGCGGGCAAGCCTCGACAATCGCTCAATTTAGGTTCGCATACCATGAAAAGGAGCCATCATATGATCAAGGAGATTACCGCACAAGAGCTTAACGCAGAGCATTTCATCAATGATAAAGTCAAAGAGATCCGGCATATGGTCGGAGACGGGATGGCGATCAACGCCCTTTCCGGAGGTGTGGATTCGTCTACGGTCACCATGCTCGGTCACCAGGCCCTGGGCAAGCGTCTTAAAACCGTTTTTATCGAAAACGGCCTCATGCGCGAGGGAGAACCGGAACAGGTTGTGGGTCTTTTCCAAAAGCTCGGCGTTACGGTTGAAGTCGTGGATGCGAAAAAAGAGTTCTTCGCGGCCCTCAAGGGAATCACGGATCCGGAAGAAAAGCGCGAGGCTATTACCCAGTCCTTTTACCGGGATGTATTCGGACGCATGGTCAGGGAAAGCGGAGCGAAACACCTTGTCCAGGGAACCATTCTGACCGATATCGACGAGACCGTTGCAGGAATAAAGCGGCAGCACAATGTGTTTGAGCAGCTTGGAATCGACCCCAGGGAGGCTTTCGGTTACCGCATCATCGAGCCGCTTATTGAGCTTCGCAAAGACGGCGTAAGAAAGGTTGGCAAGGCCTTAGGGCTTCCGGCAGAGCTATTCGAGCGCATCCCGTTCCCGGGTCCGGCCCTCTCGGCACGGGTGATCGGCGAGGCCACTCCGGAACGTATCCGGACGGTCCGAAAGGCAACCGGAGTTGTGGAGCGTCTGCTCGAGGGCACCGCTGCATTCCAGTACATGGCGATTCTTCATGAAGACCGCGTAACCGGCATGCGTGACGGCAAGCGAGACTTCGGTCAGCAGATCGAGGTGCGCTGCTGGGAAAGCGTGGACGCGCGGACCGCAACCCCCACGCGGCTTTCATTCGAAATTCTCGAAAAGCTCGCCGGCGAAATTATCCGAAATGTACCGGGCGTCGTAAGCGTAACATACAACATAGCGCCCAAACCTCCCTCAACCATTGAAGCCGTCTAGGGACAGGGGGAGCATTACCGAACCATCGGGTCTCGGGTGTCAGGTGTCAGGAATCGCCAGGCCTGAAACCTGAACACTGA
>CAZIIV010000093.1:0-9381 GCA_964539365.1 uncultured Desulfobacteraceae bacterium
CATTTGTAACGAGGACTTCGGATCTTCAATGCCTTCTTTGTCCTTAACCCTGAACGTTGAACCCTGAACCTGTGAACGGTTACCTGATTTCTTTAAATCTGGTAGGATTCTGGTCATATCAGGGGTAAAACAATTGATAGAAAAGTTGATTTGTGGTAGGGGATTGCCATTGATGGATGGACGCTAGCTAATAACTGGAGAACGATGTGACAACTTTATTAAATATTTTAAAATTGGTATCTGTGCTGGCGGCTGCCTTATTGATCGGGAACTGGTTTTTGGCCGAGGTCAAAAAGGCCCGGTCACAGCGCAAACCATGGTATCAGCCTTATTTGTCAATTCCGGGCGTGTTGATTATTCTGGCATTGCTGCTTCCGATAATCATATGGATAATAAACAAATAACTAAGAGTTTGTCGATTTTAATGAACGATGAAATTTTTCTTCCAAAACGCTAACGTCCATCATTCTCAGAGGATCAAGAAATATTTTATACAGTGTTTCGGTTTTATCAATGGGGGTACCCAGAAGTTTCTGCTCGAGTATTGATATTGCTTCAATGGATTTATCGCATACGGGATAGCCTTTGTCATCCAAACTGATATCAGGTCCGAATGAAACCCTGGAGACGTTATTTATATCCACGAGTTTAATGTCTCCCCCGGGGGTGACGATAAGATTCTCCAACCCGGCAAAATCAGGAACATAGTTTGCTTCCAGGATCATTTTCTTAACGCTTTTAATGAACTTTTCAACGTTCTTCCGGAACCTTGTGACAAGCTGATCCGCAGTCCTTCCCGGGCCATTGCCTCTGCCAATGCCGATGCCGTCAAAAAAATTTGCCGGTTGATTTATACCCGTGGTTTCCCATGGATTCAGAGTTTCACCCGCTACATACTCCTGGAGGCCGCAAAGAATGACATCACGGTTTCCATTCCACATATAATCCACAATAAACTCTTCGGATTTTGCGTAAGCATCGGACGGCAGATATTTTTCGATAATTTTAACCCTCCGTATCTCTTCAAAAATCTCTGATAAGGAGCCGGATTTGTTTTTAAAAATTCTGAGCACTTTCAAAGGCATGGCCCGGGGAAAAAATAATATCCCATTTATTATTTCACCTCTGTTTTGCTTTATCACATCATCCGGATCAAGCAGTTCCATAATTTGAGATCGTAGCCCCTGCTTATGGTACTTCCGAAACACATAGACTCCCGGATTTCGGATAAAGTTCAACTCCATGATATCTTCGTGACGGATATGGGCTTTGTCTCTGATGTCTTTTATCATTTCGAGCTTTCTGTTTAAAGGAATTTCAAAAATGTGTTTCGATTGATCGCCGCCGAATTTTGGATCTGACGGTACGAACATTTTAGAAATACTTGCAACAATTACAGCAGATATTTAATTATTAAAAACCCGGCAACAAGAAGAACGGCGAATGCGGTGGCAAGGATGTTAAAATATTTGTCGATAAAATACTGAATGCTGGGACCGAAAACATAAATGAGTCCACCGACCAGAAAAAATCGTGCGGATCGAGATACACAGGATGCGATTAAAAATACCGAAAAATTGATGTTAAATGCACCGGCTGCTATGGTGAATACTTTGTAGGGAATGGGAGTAAATCCGGCGATGCCCACGGCCCATGCATCATATTTATTGTAAAGGGCCTCAATGTGTTCGATCTTTGGGGTCAGGCCGTAAAAGTCTACAATAGGTTTTCCGACGGACGTCATAAACTGCCAGCCGATCAGATACCCGAAGCATCCGCCGAGCACGGATCCGGCCGAGCATATGAATGCATATTTCAAAGATTTTTTGGGGAGGCCCACAGCCAGTGCTATAAGCAATATATCAGGAGGTATTGGAAAAAAAGAAGACTCGCTGAAGGCCAGCAAAAACAATGCCCATGATCCGTATGGGGTGTCTGCCCAGCTGAGCACCCAGTCATAAAGACGTCGAAGCATAAATTACCCTTTCCATCCATATTCACCCACAAGTTTGACGAACCGACACCCGCCTAAACTTGTTTTGTGAATGCCATGTTCATCCTTGTACAGCTTTATCAGCTCCTGGGAATAGCGGTCTCCTACAGGTATCACCATACGGCCCCCCATGGCAAGCTGGGCGATAAGAGGTTTTGGAATTCCCGGTGAACCTGCGGTGACAATAATCCCGTCAAAAGGGCTTTCATCCGACCATCCGGAGGTGCCGTCGGAATATTTGGTCACAATATTGTGATAATGAAGCTTGTCAAACAGCTTGCGGCTAGTTAAATATAGAGAGTGTATTTTCTCAATCGTATAAACACGAAACACTATTTCCGCTAACACTGCGGCCTGATATCCCGATCCGGTTCCGATTTCAAGTATCCTGTCACCTGCACCCGGCTGAAGTGCCTGGGTCATCTCGGCTACGATATATGGCTGAGAGATGGTCTGCTGTTCCCCGATGGGGAGTGGAAAATCACCATAAGCTTGATCTCTTAAGGCTTCACTTACAAAAAGATGCCTGGGGACCTTGCGCATGGCCGCAAGCACGTTGGAATCCGTTACTCCACGAGCTTGAATCTGCCTTCTAACCATTTCCTCACGCTGGCGGTCGTGTTTTATGGAATTTTCATTCAATGTCAAAGGTCTCGAAATTGATACAAAGATTTAAACAGGAAGCATGATAAATAAATTTTCTATCAAAATAAAAGGGTTAGGTCAAGAATTTAGAACCTGACATGACAAAACAGCATTTTTTCGGACCCAAGACACATGCCATGTATTTAAAGATGTTTTCCATTTAGAATATCATAATAAAAAGTCCTTGATTTTTCAACAAAATATAACATAATTTAATGATATCGTCAAAAATATAATGCATAACGTAACCTGTGAAATAAGAATAAAAAAAATACGCCTTCCAGCAATCTAATCGGTTTTCGGATGGTGAAAAGCTATGTGGCCGAATGAATAGTACCAGACATCTGATATTTTCTAATTTATTAGTGATATTGATCGTATGCCTGGGTGTAGCGGGATATATGATTATCGAGGGGTGGAACCTTTTAGATTCCCTGTATATGACCGTCACTACGCTTACCACCGTGGGATATAACGAAGTACATGAGTTGAGCAAAATAGGACGAATTTTTACTATTTTACTCATCGTTATCGGCGTTGCTTTTTTTTTGTATATTGCCGGCACTGTTGTCCAGTTCATGGTTGAAGGCAGAATCAGAACCATATTAGGGAGGAGAAGATTGGATAAAAAAATTAATCGATTGAAAAATCATTATATTATTTGTGGATATGGACGTATCGGCAAGATTCTTTGCAAAATGTTATCCAGAAAACCGATTGATCTGGTTGCTATTGAGAAAAACCCGGCGCTCACCCAGGTAATGGATGCAAATAAAATTCTCTATATATCCGCTGATGCGACAGATGAAAAAAATTTACTTAACGCGGGAATACAGAGTGCCAAAGGGCTGATTGCCGCTCTGGCTACGGATACGGAAAATGTTTTTCTCGTGCTGACAGCCAGACAACTTAATCCCGGTTTTTTTATTATGGCATGTGCCAATAGAGACGAATCAAAGTCTAAATTGCTGGCTGCCGGTGCAACCCGGGTGGAATCTCCCTATGATATCGGGGCGACGAGTATGGCCCAGCGGATCATCCGCCCAACGGTAACCAATTTTCTGGATTTTGCCTTTGCTCACCGACGTAAAGACATTCAAATGGAAGAGATACCGGTCAACCCTTCCTCGGCTCTTGTAAATGTAATGTTGAAAGATTCCGGCATCAGGCAACGATTCAATCTGATAATCATTGCCATAAAAAAGCCTGATGGGGATATGCTGTTTAATCCTTCTTTTGAAACGGTTATCGAAAGCGGAGATACTGTAATTGCCGTGGGGCAGGAAAATAATCTTCAACAACTGGAGAAAATATTGAATCCGGCAGGACAAGAGACTGCTTAGCGGTTATATTTTGTAAATAATCCTTTTTTCAGTAATTATAATATCTACATACTTGTCATGGGGTTCCATTTGTATTTGCGAAATTATCTGATTTTCAAAACTAAGCGCGACCTTTCTTGTTGTAATCGATAATTTTGGAATGAGCCGGTCGTAATATCCGTCACCGGATCCTATTCTGCCTCCTTTTTCATCAAATGCAACGCCGGGAATTATTGCGATGTCGATACATTCAATGGGCACGACGTTGCAACGGCTTGGGTCCGGTTCCGGAATACCTCTGGGCCCGGGTATTAAATCGGCATTTATATCATCGATTTTCATCAATTTCATATCATATTTTGTTGTGTTAAAGGCGGGAAGAATGACAATTTTTTTATAGTTTAAACATCGTTCTATTATCTTTAGGGTATTGACTTCGCTGGTGCTGTTTATGTAAAGCAATACAATATTTGCTTCTAAAAAATTGGCAAATTCAAAGAGACGGTTTTCTATTCCGGCAATTTTTTCTTCGATTTCGCTGCCAGAAAGTGCAGCCAGGGTTTTTGCTATATTACTGCGTATTTCATCTTTTGTTTCTCGAATTTCCTCCATAAGTATTCTCCCGAGTAAATATTTAGAATAATCCGTATAATATACAGATTTTAACGAATAATGTCAACTAACAATAATCATTGACTATATGGCTTGTCCGTGATACGAATTCTCTAAGCTTTTTCAGAATATAGATGCCTGAAATATTTTTCTCAACAATCCGGCCCAGATGAGATTCAGGCATTGTTATTTGGTTGAAACAACATAGGAATTGTTATGCTGGAAATCAAGTTTGTGAGACAAAACCTTCCCGAAATTGAAAAAGCGCTTTCAAGTCGAGGGCAAACCTTGGATTTAAATGCTTTTAAACAATCTGACGCCAAACGCAAAATCATTCTTCTTGAGATTGAAAATCTGAGGCATCGCCGTAATGTTGTTTCTGAACAGATAGCCACGATGAAAAAAAACGGCCAGGACGCAGATGTTCTGGTGACCCAGATGCGTGAGGTCTCCGGCAAAATTAAAGCGTTGGCTCAAGATTTATCGGAAAGCGAGGATAAAATAAATCAAATCCTTTTCCGATTACCGAATATACCTCATAAATCGGTCCCCGAAGGAAAGGACAGTTCTGAAAATCCTGTTGTAAGACAGTTCGGCATCCCACGTAATTTTGATTTTGAGCCTCTTCCCCACTGGACATTAGGTGAAAAACTCAAGATATTGGATTTCGAAGCAGCAGCTAAAATTACGGGTGCCCGTTTTCCACTTTATTTGGGTAAAGGCGCAAGGCTGGAAAGGGCCCTTATCAATTTTATGCTTGACATTCATACTATAAAACATGGGTATACTGAGATACTTCCGCCTTTTATTGTAAACCGAAACAGCATGACAAGTACCGGCCAGCTTCCAAAATTCGAGGAAGACCTTTTCAAGCTTGACGGGTGGGATTATTTTCTTATTCCCACGGCCGAAGTTCCGGTGACCAACATCCACAAGGAAGAAATCTTAGCCGAGGAAATCCTGCCGATTTTCTACGCGGCCTATACCCCCTGTTTTCGTTCGGAAGCAGGTTCCTATGGAAAGGATACCAAAGGATTGATCCGGCAGCACCAGTTCAACAAGGTGGAGCTGGTCAAATTTACTACGCCGGAAACCTCTTATGACGAACTCGAAACACTTTTAACCCATGCCGAAACCATTTTAAAAATTCTCGGACTTCCTTATCAGGTTGTCACCCTTTGTACCGGCGATCTGGGCTTTTCCGCGGCAAAAACTTATGATATTGAAGTCTGGATGCCCGCCCAAGGTGTTTACAGAGAAATCTCATCATGCAGTAATTTTGAGAGCTTTCAGGCCAGGCGCGCCAATATACGGTTTAAAAGAAAAGGTGTAAAAGGTACGGAATTGGTTCATACCCTTAACGGATCCGGACTCGCTGTGGGACGAACGTTCGCCGCTTTACTTGAAAATTTCCAGCAGGCTGACGGGTCCGTTCTTGTCCCCGAAGCCTTGAGACCTTACATGGACGGACTTGAAAAAATATCGCCGTGAAACCCGAAGAGTTCCCCAAAGAGATTAGATCCCATATCCTCCCGAAACACCCTGGCAAACTCGGTTATCGGTGTCTGGGCTGCGACCGGGAATACGGTATTGATGAACTGCTCTATACCTGCCCGAATTGCGGACAGGTGCTTCTGATTTTCGATGCAAATTTCGAACGCTTAAAAAAGATCCCGGGCGGTATATGGCGAAAAATTTTTGATTATCGAAAGATGCTCACCCTCCCGGCGCTGAAGGGAATCTATCTGTATCATGAATTTATAGGGCCGGTTATACCTCTCGAATCTGTAATCTATCTCGGCGAAGGACACACGCCTGTCATCCAGGCAAACCATTTTTTACAAAAGAAAGCGGGCCTAAAATTCTACTTTAAAAATGACGGCCAGAATCCCAGCGCCTCATTTAAGGACCGGGGTATGGCCAGCGCATTGAGCTATATCAACTATCTGGTTCGAAAAGGTCATATTTCCGAGGTGCTTGCCATCTGTGCTTCCACCGGAGATACATCGGCGTCCGCAGCTTTGTATGCATCTTTTCTTCAGCCACATGTTAAATCCGCAGTACTTCTACCCCATAAAAAGGTGACACCGCAGCAGCTTTCTCAGCCTCTGGGAAGCGGTGCCGCCGTGTTCGAGATACCGGGAGTTTTTGACGATTGCATGAAGGTTGTTGAAACCTTGTCGGAAAATTATACTGTCGCACTTCTGAACTCAAAAAATGCCTGGCGTATACTTGGGCAGGAGTCATATTCATATGAAATTGCACAGGCGTTTGAATATGATATGGACAACAAAGTCATCGTTGTTCCGATCGGTAACGCCGGCAATATCACCGCCGTAATGAGCGGGTTTTTGAAATTTTATGAAACCGGCATCATTGATTCTTTGCCGAAAATATTGGGGGTTCAGTCAGAACATGCCAATCCGGTTTACCGGTATTACCTGGAACCCGACGCTGCAAAACGAAAATTCATTCCCGTAGCCGTTAAGCCGAGTGTGGCCCAGGCAGCCATGATCGGAAACCCTGTTTCAATGCCCAGGGTCATTCATCTGGTGGATCTTTATAACAGGCTGTCCGGCAGACAGAATGTCTTTTTTATCGAGGTTGACGAACAATCCATAATGGATTGGGAACTTCTGGCCAACCGTAACGGACATATTGCCTGTACCCATGGGGGGGAATCTCTTGCCGGCCTGGTAGTGGCTCGCAAGCAAAAAATCGTTGGTCAAGACCATGTGGCCATCGTCGATTCCACGGCACATTCACTCAAATTTTCGGGTTTTCAGGAGATGTATTTTGAAAATAGTTTTCCTGCAGAATTCGAAATTTCTCCGGACCCGAATCTTATTAACACCCCTGTTTATGTTCACCCGGTGGATCTTAAAAATGTTCCTGCTCCCGGGAAGCCGTTACACGGCGAAGATTTAGAGCAGTTCATCCAGGAGATATCATCGGAAATTGCAAAGATTTTAAGTCTCAAAAAAAGGCAAACCCCATGAAATTTCAAGGAGCATGTTTGGTATCCGTCTTTTTTGTGATGCTCATTCCGGCATGCCTGATGTTTCCCCGGCCCGCGGATACTGCTTTTTTGTATAAAACCTATACCATTAAATATGACAGAGGCTGGGACATATTATGTGATCCCTATGTTGTGAAAAAAGACGATTGGATTTATAAACTCTTCAGAGAAAAAGGGGAAATCGCAATCAAGGATTTTCCGGAATTTTTGAGAATCTTCAAAAGGATCAATCCGCATATTCATGATATAGACAGAATTCGTTCCGGTCAGCATATTATTATTCCATTAAAGAAGTTACCCCCGGGTTCAATGTCCGGCCAATCTTCGGGTGTGGTTACCATTCCGTTTGTAAATATTCCCAACATACCTGAAACCCTTAAAGCATCTTCAACAAAATACACCGTGCAAAAAGGAGACTGCATATCCATTCTTATTTCGAAACGATATGGCGCTTACGGCAAAGAGGCTTACAAACAAGGTATCAAACTGTTCAAGCTGATCAATTCCCATATCAAAGATCTGAATCGTATTTATGTTGGCCAGAATATCCTTATTCCGGATCCGGTTATTCTAACTCAGACCTGGTATCCATCCCTGTTTGACCGGGTTTCGGATCATACCCGGCATCCCCATATGAACCGCTCACCCCTGACGCCTGAAAAAATACCGGTGGGTTCTGTTTCGACAGACAGGAAGGCGCACCCGGCGACGTATTTATCGAAAGTTTCATCTGCGTTGGATGGGAAACTTATGAATAGCGGCGTGTACTATTTCCCAAGGCCGGGCCGGGAGGATTTTGCACTGGACCTTTCCGAAACTCCGTTAATGGAACTTAAAAATGGGACCCGAATTCTTTTTTTCATGGATGATACCCATCGGGAGCCTGAGCTGGATAGGGTAAACGCCTTCTGGAAGGATATTCATATCGTTGGAATACCGACGAACCCTTCTGTAAAATCTGTGTTTGATAGTGTTTTTAATAAGTTGGGAAAAGATTCATTAAAAACCCCTTTTGTTTTTTTCGATCAAGGCATTAAAGTTGAAGTCCGGGGGGAATGGATACTCAACAAAATTGCCGAGAAAGAAAATACCCTTCGCCGGTTTTGTATAACGCTTATTGATCATCCGAGTGAGCGTACTCCCGAGTCAATTATGCGGTATCTGGATCAAAACAATATCGTATTGAAAGAGATCCTCACGGGTAAAACCACTAACGGGCAAAAATCTGATGCACCGAGTCCCCGCAAATCCGGTGAAACTGTGGGAACCATCGATGCTTCGGACCAAAAAACCTTTGTTAAAAACTTGATTCAGGCCATGGGGTACACATACTCCCCCGATGTCAGTATTTCATTTCCCTATTCCGGTGTTCAAATAAAAACGGTTTCAAATCTTTTTAGCGGAAGTGACGGGAACCCATTCCTTGTGGACTTTGGGAATCTTTACGGTGATGCGGTTTCTGCCATGGACAAAACCGGCTTTAAAATCATTCAGATAAAAAATGATGATGATTATCCGGTGATCATACAAAAGATTCTGGACGCTATGGAGGTTCCTTACACAAACAACCCAATTTTTCTTGCAGCCCAAAGACCCGCCATCCATAACACCGTTTTGACCATACCCGGTTTTCTGGTTGCCGGTAAAAAAAAACCGGGCATTCTTTTTTCATTTGCCCCATTACATGATGGGATAATTCAATTTCTGACAAATCAAGGACTTAAGATCAGTATGACGCAACCGTCCATTAATGAGGTTAAAAAATGATAACATGCGGGGTTCGCTGGACA
>CAZIIV010000093.1:9481-11161 GCA_964539365.1 uncultured Desulfobacteraceae bacterium
TACGCTCCGGCCATAAATAATTTAGGTATAGCTTATCTGAACAAAAAAGAATGGGATACTGCGATTCTGTATTTCAAGGAGGTTACCGAAAACCTTCTGTATGCGACGCCTCATTTTCCGCTTTCCAATATGGGATGGGCCCACTACAACAAAAAAGAGTATGAACTTGCTGAAAAGTTCTATCTCAAGGCCCTTGAAATTGATCCGAAATTTATCAAGGCGCTGGCCGGTCTGGGCAAGACCTATACCGCCATGGGCAGGGGGTCGGAGGCCGTGGCCGTACTTGAAAAAGCAGTGAAAGATTATCCCCGTTCGGGACAATTAAATTTGGAGTTGGCCCGGGCCTATGCGATATCCGGTGAATATGAAAAAGCTCTGGCCGCTTATGAAAACGCCGTTGAATTGGCTCCGGGCAGCGCCCTTATCCGGGAAGCGGAAACTGAGGCTCAAAAAATAAGAGAACTTCGATAAGGAAAAAATAGTTTACCGTTCAGCTTTTATCTCGCGTTGTTCAAGCTGAAGGATCCTGGGGGTAATAAATATGATCAGTTCGTCCAGTTGGTGTTCTTTGGATTCTGTTTTAAAAAGCCATCCCAAAACCGGTATGTTCATCAGTCCCGGAACTCCACTCTGATCTTTATCTTCTCTGGACTTCCTGATGCCGCCGATAACCACCGTATCGCCGTCATTGACCAAAAGTTCGGTTTCGGCTTTTTTGGTTGTAAATGATTGTTCTCCAGCAAATATCGCACCGATTTCATTGTTTTCTATGATAATTTTCATTACAATACGATCGTCAGGAGTAACTTTCGGTAATACCTCCAACTTAAGATCGATGGACTTAAATTTAATGGAGGAACCTCCGGTATCATCCCTTTCAAGGTATGGATACTCCAGTCCTTGTGTAATAGTAGCGGATTTATTTTCAAGGGTTAAAATTTTAGGAGTAGAGATTATCTTAACCTGCCCTTCAGTTTCGGCCGCCGCTATGGTAGCATTCAACGTCCATGGCGTTCCGGATAGTCTGCTGAAATTAATACCCAAATTTCCTTTTGACGTAATTGGTGGATTGGCTGCTTCAAAAGAAAAACTCAGCTGGTCGTCAACAAGTGGACCCACAGATCCTGATAGAGAGACGCCAAGCTCTCTCGAGAAATTATTGCTGGCTTCCACGATTCTGGCTTCAATGAGAACCTGCGGGGTTACCCGGTCGAGTTTTTGAACAATTTCCTTGGCCCGTTTAACGGATCGCGGCACATCCGACATGACAATCATGTTGTTGGTTTTATCAACGGTGATTCCGGCTTCGGCACGATCCGGATTGAATTTGCTCTTTCCCTCCGATTCTCCTCCTGCCGTAAGATGTTTAGAGATTTCTGCGGCATCCACATAGCTGATTCGCATAAATACGGTAACCAGATCTTCCTGATTTTCGGCCTCCCGCTGTGCCGCCAACTTTTCTTTTCTTTCTTTTTCTTCATCTGCCAGAGTTTTCTGCGTGGCAATCCGTATGACGCCTTCTTCAGATACCAAACCCAGCTTGTTCATCTTCAGGACCAGGGCCAGAACCTGGTCCCATGGAATGGGATTTTCAAGGCTCAGTGTAACCTCCCCGGTGACATCCTTGTCAATGGCAAAATTTTCTTTGCTGACTTCCCGGATAATGCGAAATACGTTTTT
>CAZIIV010000094.1:0-11155 GCA_964539365.1 uncultured Desulfobacteraceae bacterium
GCCAAAAAACAGCCCTGTTTTTACTCCAATCCCTTGACTGGTGTGCATTTAGCTTGGTCCGACCCCCTTTGCATCGAATTTCTTTGGCCTTGGGACCACATATTCTTTTTGCGGACTGATTTTACTATTATCGCCCAGAGATGGACTACTTCTTAAAACGGCAGATATACATCTTGAAAGCTGTTCATTTGAATCAACGCAGTTCACAGCTTCACTATAAATCAAATCGAATATTTCAGTTCTTGAATGGTCCTCCTCAAACAGCTGTAATATTTTTTCCCTAAGATATTTTGGTAATATAGGTTTGCTCATAATATCTCCTTCTTTATTATTATCGCAAATCTGATTTATGGGTGGCTTTGGAAACCTACTTTTACCATCCCCCCTGCAATAGGCAAATGAATCCAACTCGATAACACATTTCTGCCTGTTGCTGCTTCGACTGCATTCTTATATGCTTCCAACTGCCCGGAATATTTTAACGCTTCTTCCTTCCATTTATTTCGAGGGCGGGGTGACGCCTTATGATCGATGATTATCCAACCTTCTTTTGTCTCCAGCAGCACATCAATCCAGCCTTTTATAACTTGTCCGCTCTTGCGTACTTGTTCCACAGGATATTCGGCTAAAATCCGAACGGGATTGAAAGTTGAAGCAATAAAACTGTTAAAATTTTGTGCACAAATGAGAATATGATCTGGGTCTATATAAGCATTCAATCCAAAAGCATCGATTATCCGTTGTGCTGCAGATTTTGCATATTTGTTTCCCGGATAAATAATTTCCACTGCAATTACGCTGTGCAGGGCTTGGCCGACCAAATCCATTTCCGGCGCACCTTTAATATTTATTCTTTTTCCGATAACCTGGATGTCAATCACACTGGCATTTTCTGCTTCCGGCACTGAAGATGGTCTTATTATAGCCGGAAGTTTTTCCGTGCATTCCTGTCTCGGTCCAAACCAGAGCGGCTTGTACGTATCTGAGCTATAAGCTTCCTCAGATTCTGAAACCTCTAAATCCGTTTGGACAGAACGTATGGACGTTTTATCAGGCAATATTAATTTTGAAGAAGTTGGTAACATCCAGTCGGCGTTTAGAATATTCATCCATGCCCCTGACGGAATTTTTTTTGGAAGTGCCAAGATTAACAGATCCCTGGCTCTGGTTAAGCTAACATAAAGTAACCGTTTGGCTTCTGCGATTTCTCGTTTTTGACTCAATTGACCGATTTCAGAGTTCTCAATTTCGTATGAAACTTGAATACCCTTTTTTTGAGCTCCGAAAGGCCAAGGCCAGTATTGGATTCGCCGGTTTGAAAGAGGGTCCTTTAAATCCACTGAGGAGCTTTCTGAAATCACGTTCATCCCCCATAATCCGGACCGCAAACCGCTTTCCAAGTCTGTTACTATAACGATCGGCCACTCGAGCCCTTTAGCCCCATGGTGGGTTGATAGATGCACAGCGTCCGATTTTGGATCTTCAGGCTGCATATCTAATTCTGCATTCTTTAAATCATTGAACCATGATACTAGACCTACAACTGTTGCAGCTCGGCGGTGTGCGCCACAATGATCTTCGTATTCCTCTGCAAGGGCAATCAGCGCATCGAGATTCTGAAGTCGTTGACGTGCTCTTGATTGATTGGGACCCCACGCTATGATAACCCGCCTGATATCTGCGATATTGATGGCATAAGAAAGGGCTTCTGAAGGTGTCAGATAATCGAGTCGTTTGCGCTGTTGCGCCAATACTTTTAGGATAGAAAATGCTGAAGGCTCTGTTTCACCCCAGTAAAAACCAGGCCTTCCTGAAGTCAGGTATTCCAACCGATCCTGAAGCCAAATCTCCGGATCCTCACATTTGCTTAAAGAAATAATCTCGGCACTTGCCAACGTGTCTTTTGGGTCGGCTATCCTTCTCAGGCAAGCCAACGCCAGAAAGGCTTCCGGGGTGTTTACAAGACCGGCGCGCTCCATTTTTATTGGAATTCCTGAAGCGGCGAATGCTCCTGCTAAATTGGCAACGTTCACATTTATTCTAGCAAACACTGCAATATCTCCAAAACGAACTGGGCGAACAGTCTTCGATGATTTATCAAAAATCATATAACCGGATTTAACAAGTTTGATTATGCCTTCGGCTAAGGCAGACGCTCGTTTGCTTTTATTGCTCCCTGACAAACTCCAATGTTCAACAACAGTTTCATGGGTCATCTCTTTACGTACCGCCTTTAAAAACACCTGTTTTTCCGGAATGATGTCGGCAAAGGCCGGTACAAAAATTGAGTTGATATATGAAACCAATTCAGGGCGCGAACGCCATGACCTTTCAATAATATCGGTTTTTCCTCCCTGATCTTTAACCGCACGCAATACCGATTGCATGAGCTCAGGATCGCTTCCTCTAAAGCCGTAGATGGCCTGCTTGATATCCCCAACAAATACGACCTCATTAGCCACTGAAGCCAATTTTAGAAATAAAGCCAATTGAATTGGACTGGTGTCTTGGAATTCATCGACAAGCAGAAGGTCAAGTTCATTCTTCAGGGTTTTTAGCACCATTGGATTATCTAATGCCCCGAGCATTAGTTGTTCCTGGTCCACGAAATCGATTAGGCCCCGTTTCTTTTTAAATTCCTGATACTTTTGAAGGGAATCTGCTGCGATATTGAAAAGTGTTTCACAACAATGCCTTATGTCTTCGTGGAGCAATGGGTGTCTGTCATATTGAATGGCAATTATTTTAATGGGCTCAGCAAGAGGCTTGCTTCTTTTGGTTGGCTCTGATTTGCTTAGCTTTACCCACAGTCGCCACGTTAATCTCTCATTGTTGACAGCCTCCTGAACTTGCTTCAGCATGCCCAAATAGTTCCGGGTTCCTTTAGTGGAATCGTCATTTTTTTCAATTCCGCTTATTGCTCTGACTATCGCCTTATAGAAGGCGCCATATAAATTTTCTTTATTTGGTTTTGGGAAAAATGATAACAGTTCCTCTGCGCTTTCTTTGCCACAAGCTCTTAAAACATTTGGTTGCAAATTGTTTGCCCGGGCGGCATCCACAATCTTTTTTACAATACTTTTCCAGTCATCTATTTCCAATCGCGAGCTTACGGCGTTCATCAATCGAACTTGTTCTAAAGTAATAGCAGCTTCAAGAGTCTGGTTGAAAAGCATCTGCCCGTCTTCTTCCGGCACCACCTCAAGCTCCGGGGAAAGACCTATTTCAAATGCAAACCTTGAGAGTAACTGGCCACACACGCCGTTGATCGTACCCAGTAAAGCCTGCCCCATTTTATTTGCCAGCTGCAGCTTGCCGCTTTTTATCAGACGCTGTCTAACCCTCTCTCGTAATTCATTGGCAGCTTTATTAGTAAAGGTTGTTCCAATAATACCGGCGGGACCGGCAAGTTCTTCAAATAATGCATTTTCCAGCTCTTCCGTGAGCCTGTATGTTTTGCCGCTGCCGGCTCCAGCACTGATAAATCGAATATTGCTAATCATGCATCGTTTCCCCATCCTGTCAGAGCTTTGTAATCATTAAATCGATCGTTGTATTCTTCGATTGTAAGTCCATCATGCGGTGGTATTGAGTCTGTATCTGACTCAGTACCTGCTACGGTAATTTCTATTTTTCCACTATCCAGCTGCTTTCGCCGCCATTTCCAAGTGATCTGAAATTTTTTCCATAGATCTTCAACAGTCTCTCCAGTGTCAGGTGCAAATACCAGAGCTGAAGGAAAAGCCTTATTGTTTTGTGCCAGCAACATCGCATTATCTATTATAAAATACGCTTGGTCAGGCCATCGGGTTTTCTTGCTATTCTCCTTTCTCAAGTGTGCATAGGTCGCCAGTTGAAAATGGTTATTGTTTCGTAGGTCTTCTGCTCTGTACCTGAGCCCGCTGTACTTTATATCTAAAACAATTTCATTACTATTCGAATCGATCAGGAGCATATCAATAAAGCCGATGAGCTTTCCTCCTTCAAAATGGCCCTTTTCGAACTTTTCCGTTACAACTTCTCCAACCTTTGCTTTTTTCAAGTGCTTAATTAAAGACAGCAACGCCCTCTCTGCAATCTCATTAAATTCTTCACGTTCCATAACCTTGCCAAAACCCAGAAGTGTTGAGCCTTCCTGTTCAAGCAATACCGGCAATTTTGTCTTTAACCAGCATATAATAGTTGCTTTTGTCAATTTGCTCCAATTTTTATGATCAGAAAAAAAATCTTCGAATAAGCGGTGAACCAGGGTACCTTTAAGCTGGTTACCGCTTGGCATCTCGGCCAAATCGCCGGCATATAATTTGGCCTTATGTTTTAGGACCCATTGATATGGACTTTTAATAAAATCGTCCAAGCTTGAATAAGATTCTACTTCTCGCTTGTTAAGCAGTTTACTGTCTTTAAGACTCCACCATCGTACATGTGGAGGTAGAGGTCTATGTTTTATGGGCGTTCCTTTTATAAATAATGTCGACAGATGCTCACCTTTTTGTAAGAGCTCTTCCGCATCCAACTCTATCCATCCTCTGGAACAAGTTATTATTTGGTCCCAAAGCGGATGGTGTTCTTCATCCGACTCATGCAAAACAAAAACAATTCTTTTCTTGGCAGCCATTATCGGTCGAATCCACGTTTTTGCGAGATAATGGAGCTTGTCATCGATCGATTGTAAAAAAATACCACTTTCTTTTAGCGATGACAGCTCTTCTTGAAACCAGGGATAAGCTTTGGGCATGTCGATCATTGAAAAATCCAACCAGATAATTTCGTCATACTTTTGTATAAAAGTAGCCGGTATGTCAGAGGCCAAAACGTGGTTACATTCAGAAAACTTGTCTATAATCATGCTGCCCTGTCCTGAAACCTGGTTGAAAAGACGCTCCAGCTGTTGCCGGTCTATTCGGTCTAATCCATAATCCGAAAGTTTATCTAAAGCCATAGTGATGTCATTGGCTTGTCTTTGAGCAGAAATAAATAGGGTTTGCATTGATTCATCCTCTGTAACTCTCTCCATCGTACTTAGCCAACGGCTAATTTTTGCACAGCGTTCTGCGAGAGTACCTGTCTGAACTCCAAGGTCCGGGTCGAATCGAGGACACATCAACCAATAATCAATCTCTTCTTTCAGGGTGTTAATCTGCTTCGCGTCAGCTTTATGTTTTTCTCTTTCTATTTCAATTAGGGCTTCCAAGGTCCTTTGCCACTTTTTACTACCTATTCCCGGTGATTCAATGACCATCTCGGCCAGTCTGCTCCGAATACGTTTTGGTATAGGAGCGATCGGATGTGTTAAAAACTGCAGTAAAACTAGCGGGTCAAGTGGCTCCCACAGCAACATTAGAGCTATCGGCAGCACCTGTAACACAGGGCGCCAATTGGAGGGTTTCTGAAAGCCACATCTGGCTGCATCAATACTCTCTATGGACTCATCGAAGATAAATCCGTTTTTGCCTGTCAAAACAGCAGACCTCCACTCTTGATCATTTATTTTCAGGTATTCCGCCACAAGCCTGGCAGACACTTCTTTTGAACCAGCATTCAAAATAACAACACTTCCGTCAGCCTTCATATTGAACTGAGCAGGTGTTGTGTTTTCTTTTTGATTTAATTTATGAAGCATCTTCTGGAGGCTTAGGAGATCAGAATTTGATTCTGCTGAGGGTTTGTGCTTATCGATGTTAAGTTCAGTATATTTAAATTTTGCAATTATTCTCTGCCAAAGATATGGGATATCCTCAAATGCATCAATGAGTTCAACTTGCTGAATCTGGGTTCTGCGCTTATCTAATAAATTTTCAGCAGCCTGTAATCGTTCGCCAAAAGAAGGATGAACCTCTTCCATGGCTACTTTCTCAATTTCAGCCATATCTTTAAGACGTTCTCCCGCATTTTCAGGCATGGTTCCATCCCAGCCTGCTTCATACCAATGATCTCGCCAGCTCAAAAGCGTTTTGGCGACACTGAGCTCATCGATTTGAAATGATTTATGATAAAATCTTGTTGTTGTATCAAGTCTTCTTAAGCATTCACGATATTGAACCAAGCGTGTTGCAGGGGATACAAAAGGCGATTCAAGGCCAAGATGTGTCTCAAGAATTGACAAAAAGCCTGCTGGACCAACAATAACAAAACCAAGCCGAGATTGCGGCTCCTCAGGCAGCATTCGATCAAAATCCAATCCAAACCGAATGATCATGGATATCTCCTTTTATAATAACCCTCACAAAAAAAGTATTGATGAATTGGTTTAAAAATGATGGGTAAAGCTTTATTTTAACATCGCTTGTATTAAATATATCACGTCCTATTGTCAGATAAGGTCAAAATGAATTGCCAACATCTTTATCATTCATAAAAAGCAAAAATGAGGCTTTCTTTTTGTTGGCTTCGGCCTCCTTATCGATAAAATCAGCATGTTTAAGCTTTGCATTGAAAACGTCGTCCTGGATATTGTAAAAGCCACTGTGATCCGGGTTTTTATCCATGTACCAGAAACTCTTATCCTCAACGGCCAGTATTCGTTCCCCGAACACAAAAAGCTTTGACTGCTCATCCGGCGTCGTATCATAACAAAACCAGCCGACCTCATTGAGAAACTTTCGATAGCGTTTCTTGATCTTCACTGTTGTCATATCGGAATTAATCGTTGATCCCTCAAAATAGCGTGGATTCGATATATCCGTGGTAAACCCGTACGCAAACACATAATTTGCTATGATTCCTGCCATAGTTACCTCTAATGTATCATGGCTGCGGCAAAGTAGATCGCTTTAGCCCCGCACTTTTCCGCCATCCGATCAATTTTTTTCTTTTGCATGGGATGAATTTTCAGAACTTTTTTCAAATCCACAACCTCACGGTTGCCATCCCAAAAATATACGCGCGCCTCGGTTGAATATAAAATTTTCCCGTAAACAAAGGTGGACTCTTCATCAAAAAGCTCATGAGTGTAGTGATCATCTCCGATATAGTAATTTTCGTCCTCAGGGTCTTTCTTCAACAATTTATTATAACCAGATTCTGGAATGCGAAATCCGTATCCTATCAAAATACTGCTTTCAATTCCCAATTGGGCACCTCTTGTTTCGATGGAAAATTCGTGTTATAAATTACCTTAAAAAATCAATATCAAGCATTTGAAATTACAACTAATAAAATATTTAATCTCTAAAGATAGACAAGATCGTAAAATTGATTCTGCCTGGATCAAAAAACCTATTTTGAACAGGATAAGCAGTTCACAATAATTTTATCAGCTCCTTTCACCATAAACTTAATTTTTTATTGAATAATCGAACTGACAAGTCATCAAGATAGTCGGTTTTTTCTATTCCCTTAATCCATTTTGCAGGGATCTCCTCAATCCCCAAATAAGCACCGCTGATAGATCCTGCAATACAGGCAATTGAGTCTGAATCTCCATTAGTATTCGCCCCCCTGAGCACAACCTTTTTATAATTATCCGGATATCTCAAAAAACAATACAATGCCAAAGAGACCGCTTCCTCGGCAATCCATCCTTCACCCAAATAATCGAGAGCTTTTTCCTCGTCCTCCCAACCACGGCATTCTTGCACCTTTAAAATTGCTTGATCAAACTCTTCTGAAATGCCTGACGTAAAATCGAGAAGTTCAGGAAGCATTTTATCCGTAGAGGTCCCGTCCAGTGCCAGCTTGACCAAATAGGCAGCTCCAATGCATGCTGCATCACCTGTTGGATGACCGTGAGTGCATATACCTGAAGCGTGAGCTATCTCTTTTAATTTAATAGGATCATGCTGATAAAAATAACCGATCGGGGCAGCCCTCATGGCAGAACCGCAACCTTTCGACCTCGCAACACCGCTTTCTGACCAGTGTAATCCCCGCTCCATATTTGCGACACCTGTTAAACATGTTCTTCCAGGAGCTCGATTGTTCTCAGGGCTATGAAACCATTTAATAAATTCATCCCTAATAGCCGCCATGATCTTTTCTATTTCCCGGCCACCGGTTTTAATAAGAGCTTCAGCGATTGCAATGCTCATTTGGGTATCGTCTGTGAACAATGCAGGGTCTGGCAAATCTTTTATTCCTGATGGTCCATATTTTGATTTTATCCTTGGCAGAGATATGAATTCTGTTGGTGAGCCTAATGCATCTCCAATTGCGAGTCCGTAAATAATTCCTTTTGCTTTTTCTATACCCATAATATTGAGAGCATCCTGCATAATCGGCAGGAATTTTAGAACTGTCAAATAAGTTTTATTTAAAACGAGTTATTCTATTTAATCTAAATTACTGTATTGTTGAATTGTTGGTTTCTATGAACAAAATGAGTTATTGCCTCTTCTGGACTGGATACTTTAAAAAATAGTGGATGATGGTAGATGTCTCCTATATTATTATTTTCTCCAACCAGATATAGCGGTTTACCAAGGACCAATGCTGCACCGACCTCAACCAGTACGCCCTTTAATCTGTCTTCTTTCTCAGCCTTTACCATGATCATTTCAGACTGTCGGATCTCCTTGAAACAATTAACCCAAAGTCTTGATATCGCCTCATTGTCCCCCCGTTCCGGCACATGATCGATCCAGGTCGAAGATATGGCAATACCTGAGTCTCTTAGTTTTTTCCAGTATTCTATGAATCTTATGTGACTGGCGACGTAAATTTTTGGTTTTCTATTCATTGTCAGGTATTGGCCGGAATATTGTCACTAAAATCGCTTATCTTTGACAGTGTTGTTTCATATAGAAGATCTTTTTGTTTCTCTTTATCGTTGATATATTTTTCGCCTGAATAAATAAAATATTGTTTGACCTGATTAAAAAATTCTGGATCCTCTTCAATATTATCAACTATTATAGCAATCGACTTTTTAAGTATTTTTTTCGCTCGATCATTCAAATTCCAAATTCTATCTGACTTGGAAGAATTACATGACTTGCAAATTGGAAGCACATTCCAAAATTTATCGCTCTTTACCATGCTCCATGGAATCACATGGTCAATTGAATCAAAGGGCTTTTTATTGCAATATACACAGTTCTTTATGCCCATCTTTTTGAAATGTTTAATATAGACTTTTAAATCGTTTCTACCAGGCTTTGGTACTTCAAGGAGGGAAAGACCTGTTGGTTTTTCAGTATTTTGATTTAAAGGAAGCTTATCTGTAAACTCGGCCCAAACTGTTAATATGGCCTTATCCAACCAATAATACATTTTTTTGAATTCATGAAGATAATGACGTTTAATTGTTATGAAATAATCTTCTTTCTTATATAGCTCATAATAATTTTTTGCTCTTATCCTTTTTGGGCCGTGTTTGGGGTATTCATAGAAATCTAAATAGAGTATGTTTTTGGTCATTAATATATTTCTAGCATGAACAACTGGGCCTTTGTGAATTAAATACCTTGCTTCGTTTATTGCGAAAATTATTTTATTTTCCAGTTTATCTTGCTTCTTAAGTATTTCCCATACATCGTGAACATGTTTCTTTTCGAGAGACCCTGTCTTAAAGGATGGATGATTAATTGCATTTATGATAACTTCAAAATGCTTGTAAAATGTTAAATTAAGCCTTTTATTAACTAATTGCTGAGTACCACCTAAAAACATGACCCAGTAATAACTTAAAAATTTTTCGGCAAAATATACTAATGGTATTTTTAGGTCTTCATTTTCTTTAGGATTTTTTTCAACAATAAAATCAAGTATGGCTCTTAGGAAAGCAAATTTGTGACTTCCCGTATTTTTACCCTCAGTTAAAACAAGTTGTATTTGCCTGGAAAGATTCATGCTGCTTTTCGATGAATTTTTTGTCATCTTTTGTCTCCTTTTTTAGGCGTCTTTTATTTTTTACCTCCTAATTATCGCTAATTTTTTCCAAGACATACCCAAGCCAGATATCATCAGCTCTTACTTTTGAAGACTGTTGTTTAAAATCAAGTATTTTAAATCCCATTTTTTCAAAAACAACCTGAAGATCTTGATTATGCCATAGGTAAAAGATCCTATTCTGGTCATCTGTAAAAATTCCCTTACCCCGTTTTAATGTGATAAGTACTTTTTTACCTATGGATAGCCCTGAAGTAATGTTTTTAAAAATCGCTTGAAATTTTTCATGTGGTACATGAACCAGGGCTCCTACGAGAATTATGGCATCCGCATGCAGATCCGAAAAATTATAGATCTCGAAATCACCTTCAATAACTTTGCAATTAGCATTTTCTCTTGCAAGTTCTGCAAGGCCTTTCGAGCGTTCAAAACCCATAACCTTATAATCACGATGACTTAACCAGCATAAATCCCTACCGCTTCCACAGCCTACGTCCAAAATGAATGCGCCCTTTGATATATATTTGACAAGGGGATCTAAAAATGATGACGGATCAATATTAAAGGTTTGCTCATGATATGCTTTAAAGGATTTCTGATAAAAGTCTTTCATTTGGTTCTTTTAAATAAATTATTTCCCAACGATTTTATCGAACTCATCTTCATATTCTGAGATCAACTTGACATTAAAAAAATTCTCAATAGCTTCAATTATCTTTTCTGGGTTGTTTCCTCCATACCTTGTGAAAATAACCCCTTTATAAATATGTGAGGATATAATTTTTGGTTCTTTTTCCTCAAAGCTGATAGTCTCCATTTCTGAACCAAACCTGGCGTAAAAATAATTCTTACCATCTGTTAAAATTACATCACCATCTTCATCAATTGTATCTACTTTCACATCGTTGTGATTGAATGTTTTAATTTGGGAAAAAGAGATGTTTTTGTTAGGAACAAAATCGGTAGACAATTTATACCTCAAACAATTTAACATTTATGGGCCATAAAATTCTAAAACATAACGTTTTCTGCTTCTATCGGCTAATCATAATAATCCGGATCCACCCCGAGCCATTCAAAAGCGCTTACATCAGGTTTGATTTTTGAGAATCCCTTGGAACCATAATTGTAACTTCTTCCAGCTCCGTCCTCTGCTATGTGAGGTGAATCATCGCCAATTAGAATCAATTTTGATTCTAATTTAGCAGATGATTCGGGTGATAAAACTGTTTTCAGTTGTTCGATAAAGAATTTAGGCACCCGAACCCTATCTGGCCACGATTTATAATCTGCACGAAACCCATCTATAGCGGCACAAAATCTAACC
>CAZIIV010000095.1:0-10989 GCA_964539365.1 uncultured Desulfobacteraceae bacterium
GGGAAAGAGTGCTCATGGATATGGATGATCGCCGGGAAATGGAAGCGGCTGCCAAGTAATCGGAACCATAAGAGACCTATGTTAATATGAGGTAACCATAAATCCTCAACGAAGGAGGAAAAGATGTCAAAATTAGTCGCATTTGCTGCCATTCAGGGCGGCTACAATGTTGTTTCAGAGGTTGAAGGAGAACTGGAAAAGGCTCTTGCAACCTATAATGCGGACACCAAGGTTGAGTTTCCCAACACCGGTTACTATCTGCCGGTGATTTATTCACTTCTGGGTCACAAAGTTGAAACCCTGGAAGATCTGCAAGAGCCCATGAAGTTTGCCCGGGGGTTGCTGCCGCTCCAGTTAAAACGGGTGAACCATCTGCCTTACCTGGGCCCCCTTCTGGATGCGGGGATGGCGGCACTGTTCGCCTATGAAATCAAAGAAGGCATTCGTGCGCTCACGGATCCTGATTTTTATTATCCGTCCCAGGAAGATCCGGATATAGAAGCCGGAAAGATATGGCTGGGTCCGGCCGACGATGTGATCTTGAGAAAAAGAGGGGTCGAATTCGTGGACGGCACCGCTCCCGGTTTTGCCGCTATTGTGGGCGCAGCGCCCAGCCCTGAAATCGCAAAGATGATCGTCGAAGACTACCAGTTGAAAAACCTGTATATCTTCTGTGCCGCCGGTCACAAAGGCACATCGGTCATCGACCAGCTTCTGGAAGCCGGTGTTCAGGTAGGTTGGGGTACTCGTATCGTGCCGTTTGGACCGGATATTTCATCGGCCATATTTGCGCTGGGGTTTGCCAACCGGGCGGCCATGACCTTTGGTGCGGTTCAGCCCGGCGATTATAAACGGATTCTCAAGTATAACAAGGACAGAATCTTTGCATTTGTCAATGCTCTGGGCCATGTGGGAACCCACTGGGCGTGTGCGGCTGCCGGGTGTGTGAACTGGGGATTCCCGACCCTTGCGGATACGGATATTCCCGAGATCCTGCCCACCGGCATCTGTACCTATGAGCATGTGGTGGCCAATGTGCCCCATGATGAGATCTGTCAGAGGTCCGTGGAAGTGCGGGGGCTTAAAGTCCATGTCACGGAAATCGACATTCCCTTGTCATTCGGTCCGGCCTTTGAGGGCGAACGGGTCAGGGGCAAGGATCTTTACGCACAATGCGGCGGCGGCAAATCGCAGTGCACCGAACTTTGTAAAGCCGCAGATATGAAAGAGATCGAAGACGGCAAGGTCGAAATCATTGGTTCCGACATCACGGACCTCAAAGAAGGCGATACCTTCCCGCTGGGCATCTATATCCAAGTTGCCGGCCGAGAATTCCAGGAAGATTTCGAACCGATCCTGGAGCGACAAATTCATCACCTGGTTAACTATATTCAGGGGATCATGCATATCGGACAGCGGGATATTTCCTGGATCCGTATCAGCAAGTCCGCCATGGAAAAAGGCTTCAGCTTGAAGCATCTGGGTGTGGTGCTGCATGCCAAATTCCATCAGGATTTCGAAAACATCCTGGATAAGGTTCATGTCACGTTGTACACCAAGCAAGCGGATGTGGACAAACTGACCGAAAGGGCCCGGGCAGAGTATAAACAACGGGACGAGCGGGTTGAGAATATGACCGACGAAGCAGAAGAAATTTACTATTCCTGCACCCTGTGCCAGTCATTTGCTCCCAACCATGTGTGTACGGTAAGCCCGGAACGAACCGGTCTCTGCGGTGCTTACAACTGGATGGACTGCAAAGCGTCTTATGAGATCAACCCCACCGGACCGAACCAGCCCATCGAAAAAGGGGAATGTCTGGATCCGGTTCTGGGTCAGTGGAAAGGCGTCAATGATTTTGTTTACAAAGCCTCCAGAGGCAATGTCACCCATTACAATTTTTACTCCATTGTGCACGATCCCATGACCACCTGCGGCTGCTGTGAATGCATTGCCGCCATGCTGCCGTCCTGTAACGGCGTCATGACGGTGGGCCGGGATTACATGGGTGAGACCCCCTGCGGCATGAAGTTCACCACCCTGGCCGGTGTGATGGGCGGCGGGGCTTCTTCGCCGGGTTTTGTGGGGCATTCCAAATATAATATTATCCAGCGAAAGTTCATCGCCGGTGACGGCGGACTCTTGCGTATGGTCTGGATGCCCAAGATCTTGAAAGAAGAGCTTAAAGAGAGATTGGATAAGCGGGGTGAAGAGCTCGGATATCCCAATCTTTACGATATGATTGCCGACGAAACTGTTGGCACATCAGAGGAAGAGATACTACCGTTCCTCGAGAAAGTCGGGCATCCGGCACTTTCAATGGATTCGCTGATCGGATAACCGGTATCTGAAAGGTTTAAGGAGCACTGAAAAAATGTTGCTCCTTAAACCTTATCCGAAAAAATCGGAACCCAAAAATATTTGCCACTCCCGCCCGCCATCCGGCAGGCGGGAAGGCACAAAGGATATATTAATTGATTTTTCTTAGTGTCTTGGTGTCTTAGTGGCAAAATTTAAAAACTTAACACTTAAAACTCAAAACGCGTGAACGTGAATTAGAACAAGGAGACAAATTATGGCATTAACCGGTATTCAGATTTTTAAACTTCTGCCGAAAACCAACTGCAAAGAATGTGGGGTTCCCACCTGCCTTGCATTTGCCATGAATCTGGCATCCGGCAAGGCTGAACTCGACGATTGCCCGTATGTATCCGACGAGGCAAGGGAACAGCTTGCCGAGGCCTCTGCACCGCCCATCCGTGCAATTGCCCTTGGGGCCGGTGTCAGAAAGACCAAAGTTGGCGGTGAGACGGTTATGTATCGTCATGAAAAGACCTTTTACAGCCCGACTCCGATCGGAGCTCTGGTGCCTTCCGATATTGATCGGTCCGATCTTGAAGCCAAGCTTAAAGGATGGAACGCTTTTCAGTTCGAGAGGGTCGGTTTTAATCTCAGGCCCGAGCTTGTGGCGGTAAAGGATGTAAACGGCGATAAAGATGCTTTTGCCAATGTGGCCAAAACCATTGCGGAAACCTCGGAGTTTAATCTGGTTTTGATCTCGGAAGATACGGGAGTGATGACGGCGGGCGTGGAGGCCTGTAAATTCAAACGGCCCCTGATCTATGCGGCAACCCAAGATAATGTTGATGAGTTCGGCGCCCTGGCCAAGGACAACGATCTGCCCCTGGCGGTAAAAGCCGATTCTATTGAAGGGGTTATTCCGTTGACCACCAAGTTGACGGAAATGGGGCTCAAAGATCTGGTCATTGATTCGGGTTCCAGAGAGATTAAACAGGCCTTCGAGGATCAGGTGGCTATCCGCCGTGCGGCGCTCAAGGCAGGGAACCGGGCACTGGGATTTCCCACCATTACATTTCCCTGTGAAATGGCGTCGAATCTGGATGTGGAAACATTGATCGCTGCAATGTTTATCGCCAAGTACGGCGGTATTACGATTCTCTCCGATTTTTGGGGCGGCAGCCTTTTCGCCCTGCTGGTTGAACGGCTGAATATTTTTACCGATCCCCAGAGACCCATGACCGTGACAGAGGGTATCTATGAAATCGGCGAACCTGATGAAAACTCTCCGGTCCTGGTTACCACCAATTTTGCCCTGACGTATTTTATCGTATCCGGTGAAATTGAAGGGAGCAAGGTACCCTCCTGGCTGCTCATCAAAGATACTGAAGGCCTGTCCGTCATGACAGCCTGGTCTGCAGGCAAATTTGCAGGTGATGACGTGGGCATGTTCGTGAAAAAATGCGGTATCATGGATAAAGTTAAGCACAAGGAAGTGATTATTCCCGGCTATGCCGCCGCCATTGCCGGGGATATGGAGGAAGAATTGCCGGACTGGACCATTACCGTGGGACCAAGAGAAGCCGCTCATATAGCCGCATTCCTCAAGGCAAGATAACCATTGAAAAAGCAGGATGGAATATTTTCCATCCTGCTTACACGGTTGCGGTTACATATTATTTGCTTCTTTTTGGTATACGATTGCCGACGCAACGCGAGGATTAAGATTTGGGCGGAGAATATTCGGCAGAATAAAGCGGCAATATTCCTCTTGACAGGAGAGTTATTACCTTAGTAGATTTATTTAATAATTAAGTTTCCATTATTCCGGGTGCGAAGGAAAGATTCAAGTTTAGAACAACCCATTTAATTAATTGTAGAAACTTCGATTGGCCGGGTCATGCCCCGGTAACAACAGACAGTTACCGATACAGAAGGGAGGGTGTATGTTACTTTTAGGTGAGAGTTTAAACGTAATATCTAAAAAGATCGGCAAGGCATTCAAAGAGCGTGATCCCAAGCCGATCCAGGAGGAGGCTCTTTTTCAAAAGGAAAAAGCGATGGATTATATCGACATCAATCTTGGTCCGGCCAAAAAAGACGGTCACGAGTTGATGCCCTGGGTGGTTGAGACGGTTCAGGAAGTGGTGGACGATATACCGCTGATATTGGACACCTCAAATATTGCTGCAATTGAAGCCGCGCTAAAAGTGTGCAAGCTGACTCCCATTATCAATTCCATTATGTGCAGGCCCGAGCGGTATGAAAAAATGGTTCCTATAGCTGCAGAGTACAATGCGGATTTTATCGCTTTGCTGTGGGGTCCTGAAGGTCTGCCAAGGGATGAAAATGAACGGGCGGCCCTTTGCGTTGAACTGTTATATTTTGCAAATGAAGCCGGTATTCCAAATGAAAAGATCTGGGTGGACGGCATCGTAACCCCGGTGAATATTCAGCAGCCCCAGGCCATCAGTCTGATGGAATTTCAGGGGATGATTCAGGATATTGCGCCGGGTGCCCGGAGCACCTGCGGGCTGTCGAACATATCCAACGGTCCGCCCGACCATCTGCGGCCGATTCTGAATCAAACATACATGGTCATGCTCCAGAAATACGGTATGGAGTCGGTGATTGCCGATCCCAGGGATGACCAGTTAATATCCATTGCAAAGGGAGAGCGCCAGGATATTGTTGATTTGATTTACGGCGTAATGGACGGCGATCAACCGGATATGGCGAGTCTTTCAAAAGAGATGCGCGATTATGCCAAGACAACCAATGTGATCCTCGGGAAATCCCTTTACTCGGATTCATGGCTTGAACTCTAATAAGTTTTAATTTTACAAATAAATTGCAAAAAAGCCTCTCCTTTTCGGAGGGGCTTTTTTTTATTGAAAATTGTTGAGTGACTGTTGAAATTCATTGTCATTTTTGAGTGATCGCCTCCCCGAGTGTTCCGGTGAGCGAGCCTTGAAGGGCGAAGAGCAACTCACTAATTCTCTTGAAAAAAAACACTGAGTCTGGTAATCTTAAAAACTGGAAGCTATCGATGATTTAAGGTGAATTTTCCGGAATTTAATTTTCAATCTTCAATAAAAAATCTTCAATTATTTAAGGTGGTTGATGATACAGTCAAAAGCACTTGAGGTTAATATAGCAGACTACCATGTCGATGTCACCATCGATGAAAAATATTCAATTCTGCAGGAGGTGATGTCTAAATATTACGGTATCTTGGAAGGATTGAATGCCCTGTTGAAAGAACTCTCCCATCCTTATAAAAGCTGGAAGTTCATTGTTCATGAAACCAGAGTTTATTCCCTTGATTATTTTCATCTTTTAAAAAGCCATCCAAAGGGACCTGAAGCCACGGAGCTGTTATTGGATATTTTTATTCGCGCAATCGAATCAAAAAGCGATATTGAGGTCAGGACCGATGCGGTGGATAATTTTCTCCTTTTTATTCAAAAAATTATAAAAGAATCCGGTTCCGATTTTAAAAAATTCAAGCCGCTGATCGATGACGCATTTCATCGCATAAGAGCGTATGATGGGGATGATTTCTTTTTGTTTGTTAAAAGTTTCTATCAGATAAGGAAACTGGCGGATGCTTATTTAAGTTATTCCTCTGAAATTACAGGGAGTTGTAATGCCGTCAATCAGCTTCTCATAAAATATTTTGATCATATCTTCAGTTACTGGCTATCTGAAAAAGACCCGTGGGATTGGTTTGAGCAAGAGGCTGATAAAATTGATCATCCGGAAAATTTAAAGAAATTTTTTCAGCTTATTTCCCATAAACAGATTAACGAGTATAAAAGCAGGCTTGATAAGATCGCTCAGCTCGACCCCATCGAATCCGAAGATGTTCTGAAAAGACTCGTACTGCTTCCGGGTTACGACCAGTTTGTAGAAACGTACCGGAAAATTCCCCAGAGCCTTCTGGAAGAAAGCGCCAAAACCGTTCGGGGATACCGGTGGAAGCTTATTTTTCTTTTCCATATCATGAATATTGCCGGACTGTCCATGATCCATGAGGAGGCGCTGCGGGATATCAACAGAACATTGAGCTGGCTCATTGCGCATGAGACCAATTTGAATATCGGAAGCCTGATTCATAAAACCTTTTCCATATTAAAAACCAGGGCCGGCAGATACCCTGCAACCGCATTAAACTGTATTTTGAATATGGGGAAAGGGGTTTATAAAACGGGTGACAGCGACCTTGTGGCATTTTTTATCGATTACGTAATCGATCTGGGCTTTCAGTCACCCATGGTCAAAGGGGTCAGAAACGACTGGCAAATAGAGTTTAACACCGCCCATATTTTAAACATAAGGACATGGCTTGAGCTGATTGAACTAAACCCCATGTGGTCAACCCGGCTGCTTTCATACCTGATTATCCATCTTTCCGTGTGCGGGGTATTTATTAAAGATATAGATCTTTTCCCCCGGGATATTACCCGGTTGTTGAACAGCGGTATCGGCCCGGTCTATAACCTTGCCAAGCAGCTTTGCAGACTTTTTCCCGTGTACTTTAACGATATCGGTGCAGAAGGAAAGCTCAGGGATATTTCTACGGAAATTGATGAAATATCGGGTCGAAGAGATCCCCTGATACATTTTTTGCGCAAGCAGAGCCATGTGGAAAGCAGCAACCGGATTATCGATCTTATGGAGGCGACCTTTAATTTTTGGGAAACAAAAGAAAAAGGCCCATTAGAGCCTTTGGTTCCGCCGGATATTTACCAGGAAATTAATCCCCAGGGGCCGAACATCGACGGGGTTCACCGGGTAATCTCACATTTTAAAGAAAAGGGGGTCTCTTTACCCGACGGACTTATTGCAATTAAAGACGATCAACTCCAACAGCTTGTCAAAGGGGTATCCGGCGTATCGGAGCAAGATTCGAGGAGGGTGGAGCTTGCCGTAATCTTTTATAAACTTTTGAACCAGAAGTATAACCTCGATTTTATCGAAATGGAAAATTATCTTGCCCAACTCAGGTCGGAAGGCTTCCCTGATTTGGAAAAGCTGCAACAAGCTCTGGAAGAGACTGATTTAACCAAAAAGATTTTAGGATTCCTCGACTACCTGGAAGTGTTGAAAAACATAATACTTTCAGATCAGACCTATGAAATAAAGGAGAATATTTATAAAAAAAGACATATTACCATAGATATCCCTTCCATGTACGGCAGCTATCGGGAAATGAAATTTGACGCCCTGGGACTTACATTTCGGATAGAATCTCTGGTTAATGTTTTTTTTGAAGAACTTTTCGAAAATTTTGATCTCAGCCTGATCACAAAAGCTACATTTTTTCAGATTTACGACCGGCTCACATTGTTTTTTAAAGCATTACAGATAGATGGAATTCCGTCCGTCGAGATTGAACGTCAGCTGGATATGTTGGCCCATTCACTTGAGGCCAGAGGATTCACTTTTACCCAGTACCTTGATATTTTTAAGGGGTTTGCCCAGGCGGTACGGAATATCATCAATGATTATTTTAATAATATTCATGGAGAAAATCTTAGCCAGGTTCTGTCTCAGATATCTTATGATCAGATTCTGCCGAAATACCTTCCACAGATCGGTGCAATTGACCCCGAAAAGCTGAAACACAGGGTCTCGGAAATTTTTTTCCGGGAGCGGATCGCTTTCTCATTGGGACTCCAGCAGCTGGATCTCTTGTTAAGCCGGATCTTAAACACCCTTTTTCAGCAGTCCAACAAACTGCCCAAGGATAAACTTCATGATCTCCTCCTCTATGATCCTGAAAATGCGATGACATCTATTAACAACGTTTCTAAGCGGATTTCCGGCATTATTTATCTGGGCAATAAAGGGTTGAACCTGGTCAGGCTGAAAAATTACGGCCTGCCCATACCTCCGGGGTTTATTATAACAACTGAAGCATTCAGATGCAGAGAAATCATAGACAATTATGCGCCGGCGAAACAGAATTTCAGGGAGCAATTGAAGAAACATATTGCTCGGATTGAAAAGGAGACCGGCAAAACCTTCGGCGATCCCGATAATCCGCTTCTCTTTTCCGTAAGGAGCGGATCTTCCATTTCACAACCCGGAATGATGGACACGTTGCTTGATGTGGGGATGAATGAAGAAATTACAGCCGGAATTGCAGCGCGCACCGGTAATGACTGGTTTGCCTGGGATTGTTATCGCCGATTTTTGCAGTGTTACGGCATGGCTTTCGGCCTGGAACGGGATGATTTTGATGCAATTATCAGCGAAATGAAGCGAAGGGCGGGTATCGGATTAAAAAGAGAATTTGCCGGTCTGCAGATGCGGAAAGTGGCAATGACCTACAAAAGCATGATAAAGAATTCCGGGATTGACGTGATTGAGGATCCTTTCGAACAGCTTTACGTAACCATTAAAAAGGTTTTCGGTTCCTGGGAGTCTTCCAAAGCAAGAACCTACCGTAAGATCATAGGGATATCCGATGACTGGGGTACGGCCGCTACGGTTCAGGAAATGGTTTACGGAAATCTTTCCAGGCAATCCGGTGCCGGCGTCTTTTTTACTCATAATCCCAGATGGTCGGAAGACACCTTGAGATTGTGGGGCGATTTTACTATCGGAAATCAGGGCGAGGATGTGGCTTCGGGTCTTGTGAGTACCCTGCCCATATCCATTATACAGCAGGATATCGAAATGAGGGAAACCGATATAACCCTTGAAACGCATTTCCCCGAAATTTATGATGCATTAAAAGGATGGGCAGATGAATTGATTCACACGAGAGGATGGAGCCCTCAGGAAATGGAGTTTACTTTTGAAGGTCCCAGTGATGAAGATTTGTACCTGCTTCAGTGCCGGGATATGGCTATTCGAGAAAGAAAGAAAGCGTTAACCTTTGACCACAGAGATATTACGGAGGATAAATTGCTGGGGCATGGTATCGGGGTCAGCGGCGGAGCAATGAGCGGACGGATCGTTTTTGATCTCAAAGAAATCGACTACTGGAGGGCCGAAGAACCGGAAGCATATTTAATTCTCATAAGGGGAGATACCGTCCCCGATGACATCAAGGAAATATATGCAGCGGACGGCCTTCTTACGGCTCGGGGGGGCGTCACATCCCATGCCGCTGTTGTGGCTTACCGGCTCGGCAAAACGTGTATCGTGGGATGCGGGAATCTTGTCTGCAAGGAAAAAGAAAAAACCTGTCGATTTAACGAACGTATTTTTAAATCCGGGGACCATATCAGTATTGACGGGAATGAAGGGTCGGTTTATCGAGATTTAATAAGGGTAAATTAAACATAAGGAGTTGAAACAGTTAATCCATAAAAAGAGGGGCATGGGCATGCAAACGGAAACAAACAGCGGAATAAAACTCGGTATAAACGGCTTCGGCAGAATCGGAAAGCTCTCTGTCTGGCACCATGTGGCACGAAAATATTTTAGTGAAATTATTGTTAATATCGGACGTGCCGCCGGAACAACGTTGAAAGATATTGCCCATTATACGGAAAGAGATTCAACATACGGTTTGCTCCGCGGGTTTTTGTATGGCCAAAATGCAGAGCCCCTGATCAAAGATCTGGATGAAACAAGCGGAGCCATGACTATTGACGGCGTCAGGGTTCGTTTTTTAAGATCATTCAGGAACCCGGCTGAAATAAACTGGGGAGAATACGGCGCAAAACTAGTTGTGGATACCACCGGACAATTTCTTGACCCCACCCTTGCTCCGGATCATCCAAAAGGGGCGGTTCGCGGCCATCTTGAAGCAGGCGCCGAAAAAGTGATTGTCTCTGCACCCTTTAAAATAAAAGACAAAGGCAAACCCATGCCGGACGATGCGGTAACCACGGTAATGGGCATCAATGACAATATCTATGACCCCAGGCGCCATAACATTATTTCCAATACATCCTGTACGACAACCTGTCTGGCTCATATGATCAAACCCCTTATCAATACCCTGGGCGCTAAAAAGATACTTTCCGCATCCATGGCCACCGTACATGCCGTTACCGGATCACAGCAAGTATTGGACAGGCTTCCAAAAGCCGGAGCCTCAGATTTGAGGAAAAACAGAAGTATTATGAACAACATTATCCTCACCACCACAGGCGCGGCCAATGCCCTTAGACTTGTAATTCCGGAAATGGAAGATATCGGATTTATAGCGGAGTCTGTAAGAGTGCCCATCTCTACAGCTTCTCTGATTATACTGGTATTGAATTTGCGAGAGGAATTGTCCGGTGATCCCATAAGCCGGGAACTGCTCAATGAAATTTACCGGGAGGCGGCATCCCATGATCCTCATGGCTACCTCCACTATTCTGAAAAGCAGAATGTTTCAGGGGACATCATTGGATTGCCGAGGGCTGCCGCCGTTATTGAAGGGCATGAAACCCATACCCGTACCGCCGATCAGACACTTAACCTGGAAAAAATACCGGGATTGGAAAAAGAAATTTCAGGCTCCTTAAAAGATGTAACCATCAGAATACCCATAACACAGGCGGTAATATACGGCTGGTACGATAATGAAATGGGAAGTTATGTTAATATTCTCGGCGACAGGACAGTTTCCGTGGCTGAAAATATATGATCGTGTAGGGAGCATTACCGATTTGTTAAAATGGTTTTCACCCATTAACTTATTCATTTTTTGAGCGAAAGCCTTGCAATCAGGTTTCAGGT
>CAZIIV010000096.1:0-10974 GCA_964539365.1 uncultured Desulfobacteraceae bacterium
ACTTTAAACCATGTAATTGTTTAGCGTCAGTTCGAAGCGCGAAAATCGGTGTTAATGAATTTTTTAGAATTTTTGTTCTAAAAAAATGATTGCAAATTATCCTAATCATGTATAGTAAAAGAGCGGTGAAAAACCATACCCATGGCTTGGGCACAGCAAGGATTTCTATCAGCCGTATTTCATCCCTGCTCGGGATTTCGGGCTAAAGGTGGATTTTTCATCATCCTATTCTTTTTCTTATAACCATCAAAAAAAGGAGGGAATCATGAAACAGGGATTGCATTTAATTTTGGCGTTATTGTTGATCAGTGCGTGCGCCAGCTCTCAAAAACCTTCGATCACCATCCATAGTGCAGTTCAAACACAAAGTCTTGAGGATGTAAAGAAATATGTGAAGCAAGGCAAGATTGAAGAAAAGGATATTAATGGCTTTACACCGTTAATAGTCGCGGCCTATTATGGTTATACCCCTATTTTAACGTATCTTTTAGAAAACGGTGCCAACGTGGATGCAACGGATAAAAATGGCTGGACGGCGCTGATGTATTCCGCGTCTTACGATTTCATTGATGATGTCAAACTTTTGATTGATCACAACGCATCCCTTAACATAAAAAATAATGAAGGTCACACGGCGTTATATTATGCCAAGCAGTATAAATATGAACGTATTGTCAAACTGTTGAAGGAAAAAGGTGCGGAATAGTATTGGGTTTTACGAACAGATGGTGATACGCGGCTATTGAAAGGATAAGAATTTCCTTAAAATACCCCCTGTGTCAAGTGTGTACCACGTTTACGGCTAATTCAGTGGTAATGATTTTATCGCTTTGATCGATGTTATGTTGCTGTTTTTCAGAAGACCATGCTCAGTTTTCACCCAAGGGTAGTGCAGCTATAACCGCATTTTTATCCCCGAGTTTTCCGCAGTCCCAGAAAGATCTAGCTCATTACTGTTGGCTTGCCAAATTCCACCACCCGTTTCCGGTGGCAGGAGGCACAAAAATGGCGATGTTTGCACTGGATGACACTGCCCGAAATACAGTGCATAGTTGCACAATTTTCAGTGCAAAAGACAGCTTTCTGAACTTGCAACTGATAATGAATAAAATAAAGAAGTTTTTCGTAAAGTCCGAAAAAGTACGTCAGGTATCCGATCATGTGGTGCACTTGCCTCGGCGTCTTGTGGATACTCGAATGCGTTGATGAGGGTGTGACCGCTTAAGGGCTCCTGCAAGGCGGCCATGCACTGGAGCAGCATGGATTTGCCGGCGCCGTTGGGCCCCACAAGGGCGGTGATACCGCCTTTGTCGATGTGAAATGATACATCCCCAAGCGCGCGTGTAGCCGGATATTCATAGGAGAGATTTTCGACCCTGATCATCAAATTCACATTGAATCGCTACTTGCTGCCGGGAACTACCGTAACGATATATTCACCGATCATCGTCCCCACGTCCGAAGGGAGGGATCGATCCGAGGCCCCGAAGGACCATGCGGCGCCAAAAGCGCTTGCCGTCGAAGAGATGACCTTTTTGTGCAACACACGACCGCTGGATGTATCGGTGAATTTGGCATACACTTCCATGAACGATTGCCCTGCCAACGCCCCTCCCCAAAAGCGCGCAGCGCCGCTGGCGATTCGCATATCCAAGACTTTCAAGGCGACTGCGAGGCTTTTTCCGGGCGGGGATGCTTCGGATACGGTAAGGTTTTGATAGCCCCCTTTGTCTCGCACCCGGCTCAGGACAGCCGATTGAAACTGCGATAGCGCGTCCGGATAATCGGTTTTGATCTGAGCGCTGGCATTCACCGGAGTGATGATAAGGTTTTCGTATGTAGTGGTAATCGGCGTCTGCTGTTGAATGGTCTGCATATCCGGGTTTTCTATCTTTTGCACGCCGGCGAGCTCTCCCGTCTGCTGCGGGGCGGACGCCGTTGTCTCCGGTCCGCCGGCACATGCCATGACCGCCAAGATGCATCCCAAAACGAAAAAGTATTCAATACCATACCGTTGCAATTTGATATCTCCTCCTTTCATCAGTTAAATCGTACCTTCTCAGCCGTTATGGAAAAACAGCTGTTCTTTCCCGGCCCCATACCATGGTATCGGGTCTAATGATGTCCAACCGGACCGCTCGGAAACCCGGGCATGTCCGAGGTTCTTAACAGTTTGGAGCGTAATATTCTATTGATAATTTTTCAACATAGATGGAAACAAGGCCCAAGAGGACAAATGATATGACCCAACCCCTTTTCCATCTATGCGACTTTTGGCATCGAGGAGCGATTCGGATATCCAAGACCACCTTAAAAACCTATCTTTCGGACATGGTAAAGGGGCTGCTTCTGACGATTCTTTTGGGCAGACCGCTCTTGGCAGGTATCCTTGAACATACCGACATTCCAGTATGATTATCCTATCTGCAAACTCAGGCAGACCCCGAAAAATTCAACAATACCAGAAATATGTTTAACTCCCACGAACGGAACTATGCGGCTGTATTGAGCAGCTGAACCAAACAACTTAATATCAAAAACTCGATTATAATATCCGATTCAGGAGTTTCGAACGTTTGAATGTTTCATTATATATTCAGCTGTTGATCTTATAGTCTGAAATATTTTTCTTCCTTTTCTGGGATTCCGAATTTTTATACCATAATTTTTTTCTAGCAATACAATCAACTCCAAGGCATCAATAGAATCTAATCCGAATTTATCCCCAAACAGCGGTTCTTCATTATCAATATCTTCAACTGTTACATCTAACAATTTTAATTGATCACTGATTTCCGATTTTAATTTTAAAATTAAATCCTCCATTTTTACATTTCTTTTATATTACAAGGCATTTTGATGTTTATTATAGAAATATCCAACAGACATGGTAAAGATAAAAAAGGAAAACATTTTTATTATTTGAGGAAAAATAGTGGAAAATCCGCTGTTTCTTAAGAATATATCATAAAAAGCAGTCAAGCCCCAGTTTAATGGTGAAAACTTGCTGATAAACTGCATAATTGACGGCATTGCAAAAACAGGAACCCAGATTCCTCCCAATGCTGCTAAAATAATAACCGAAACTGCTCCAAACGTAGTTGCTTGTTCCTGGCTGGAGGCGATCGTTCCTACGGCAACACCATAACCTGTAGCAGCAAGAGCCGAAAAAAGAGCTACAGCTAACATGGGCAAATAATTATTCCCCAATACCAGAGTCGGCAGACCAATCATCGGCAAGAATAATAGACCTACAACCAGCATCAAACCAAATTGTATCAAACAAACCGTTGTATATATAATGAGTTTTCCTCCAAGAACAACCGATGATGTGCCCGGTATCGTACGCAGGCGGACCACACTCCCCTGTTTTTTTTCATTAACAATGTTTCCTGCAAGAGAGATTACAATAAAAAACATTGCAAACATTGTCCAGGCAGGCACGTTATGTTGAACCGAATTGGGAATGATCTCCCTTTCTGAATGACTCGCAATAATTTCTTTGTAAATGACCAAGTTGTCAGTTTTTTCAAATTTTTTCTGGATGGCCTCCGGGTTTATTTTATAAAGTTCGGTATACAGGATTTCAAACAATACCCTGGACTCTACCTGGGATATGATCTTTTCAATGGAATCTCTAATTGAATTCTTGAAAGTTTTTCTGGTTACAGGATCAAAATAGATCAAAATTTCAAGTACATCTAATGTGATGGAAACTTTTTCTGCAAGTCCAAAATCTGCCAACATCGAAGAGATTCTATTACCAACCTGTTGGTGAATTCCTGCGGACAGGCCTTCTGGCAGAACAATCCCCAGCTTATAATCACCTGAGGCAACAACTTTTTTCGCCCGTTCTGCTGTAGCCAGCCTGCCTTCAATTGACTTGCCTATCGAAAAAAACTTTGATTCCTCAAGCGATTTCTCGATCGTCTTTCCGATATCTCCTTGGTCATTATTTACCAGGATCAATGAAATTTTAGAATCAGTTACAATTTTGAATGTGTTATCCTGAATTACTGTGACAACAAAAACAAGCATCATAGGCATTAGGAACATCACTGACAGTCCAGCTCTGTCCCTGATCAATAGCAGAAATTCTTTATGAATTGAAGCGAACAACTTTATGATATACACTGATCTTATAATGACCCTTTTGTAAGATGTAAAAATATATTTTCCAGGTTCCCACAACTTGGGTCTGAACTTATCAAATCCTGTGGTTGTCCTTCAATGATAAGCCTCCCTTTGTCAATGATAGCAACTTTGGAACAGAAAGACTCTGCTTCTTCCATGTGATGTGAAGTATAGATAATCGTAGTTCCCTGCTTATTAAACTTTACCAGAAGCTCGATAATCGAATGTCGAGACTGAACATCAACTCCAACAGTAGGCTCGTCAAGAAATAAAATCCGGGGTTGATTTATGATTCCCGCTATCAGGTTTACTCGGCGCTTCATTCCACTCGAAAAAGTACTTAGACGTCTGTCGGCATAATTAGTAAGGCCTAACAGTTCAAGGTTGTCATCTATTCTTTTTTTTAGCTTCAACCCTTTGAGTCCATACAAATAGCCGAAGTATTTCAAGTTTTCCCTTGCCGAAAGGTCAGGATACAAAGCATATTCCTGAGGCACCATTCCAATAATCTGCTGAATTTTCCTGCGGTTAGTTTTAATGTTGAATCCTCCCACTTTCACAGTACCGGATGTGGGAGCTATATTACCACATAAAATCGAGATAAGAGTTGTTTTGCCTGCGCCATTCGGACCTAAAAGACCAAATATTTCTTTTTCTTTAATATGAAGGGTAACATCTTTAAGAGAAAAGATTTCCGCATTTTTATAAATTTTGGAAACCCCTTGGATCTCAATAATTACATTACTATGCATCAATCAAATCTTAATTTGCCCAATTTTCTGAAAGTCGTTTCTTCCCTGTCAGCAACTGTCAGAAGCTTATCTGCTGCTTTATCAAATGTCTGTTGATCTGCAGAACACCTCTTTCTATATATGCGCGCCGCTATGATTGCGAATTCCCGCCATAAATCACCTGCTTGAGTCATTTCTTCAGAAAGCTCATCCAGCTCTTTTAACTCAAGCAATTCACCTGCTTCTTGTAGAAAGGCTGCATAAATAAATCTAAAACCCCCTCCACCCGTACCGATTTCTTCCTGCATTCTCACCATTTGTCCGAGATACAGGGCTGCCTTTTTACTCCCATGTTTGGGAAGCCATTTTCTTACTTGTTTTGATAAAAAACGGATTCCTTTCACACCAGTAATAGGTATTGGAATGTTAAGCATTTCATGACATGTTTTTTTGATACCTTTCTTGATAGCCGTTTTGAAGTCGATCTCCTGCCGGAAGCCGACAGGATAGTACATATGCCCATTTGGTGCAAATGTACCTTTTGCAAAGCGAACTCGAATCAGTTCCTCAGATGACAGGGATGTCGGATGCTCCATTACAGGATCGCTAATCAGGTATCGATCATCTTTTTTGCCATAAACGACTATGTTATGCGCGTTAAAGTGGAAACGGTATGCAGGAGGAAAATATGATAAATGGTATGTTCCAACTTGTAAGCCAACCGGTTGGCCGGCTTCGAGAGCTTTATCAAGGGCTTTCATTGCTTTTTTTTTATTGGTAAACTTTTCTCTCTTTATTTTTATGTTAAGGCTGGAAGCAATGCGTTTAAATATCACGCCGGGAAGAGGTCTGAATGAAGCGATGGGAGCATGGTTTATCTTAACAAAAGGGAGATAGGCATAAAATAAACCAGAGCCTATCCCAAATACCATCGGCTCATTGATATGGATGTTATTATGTTTGAGAAGATTTGAAATAACACCGTTCTCACAATGAGCAGACTGACAATGTTGAAAATCTACTTCCATAATAACAATCCATTATAAGAAATTTGTTAGTTCATCAACAGTAATTTCAAAAGCATCAGCATATTTTTTAAGTATCTTATGGCTTAATTTTTTAAATACACGGGGTTTTAGGTGCCATTTAATTCTCCAGCAGGATATGTTTGTATATTGGGAAAGGATTTTTAAATCCATCATTCGCTTCTCAAGATAATATGCAATTGGACTCAGCTGGTTATTTGCAATTTTTATCTTAGACTCATCTGCTCTTCCTTCAATGAATTTAATTGATTGTCTAAGTGCGATGTCTTTTGGTTCCCAGCCTGTGCTTAGAATCTTCACATACCGGCCATTTTCATCAACAGCATAACAAATCTCTCTGGTATTACCCTCGATTAATAAACTGTTATCCTGAGGTACTTCGTCTTTTTTCATGGGACTCTTTTATGATTGCTGATTTGCCGATGAATAAAGAACAGATATATAATCAATCCAAAATATTGGGCCAAAATATTGGGGCGTTGCCAACAGACGGGGAAGCGGATCAGCATATGGCCTTACAATATGATTATTCCGCATTTTCTGTAAGTTAAGGGTCTGAAACTTAATTAATTAACAAACAGTTAATAATGAATACGCATAGGAAAAACGAGCGCTCTCTGGAACTAGCAAAAATATTTTTTGTCCTCTTTTTAACGTACCTGAGTTAAACAGTTCCTCTATCATCAGGTAGATGGAAGCTGAACCAACATTGCCGACCTTTTCAAGATTCGAAAACCATTTTTTTTGAGGTATACCTATCCCAAGTGACTCCATTTTATCAGCGAGCTTATATCTGAAGTATTCGGAAGACATATGAGGCAAGAAATGGTTTATTTCAGAAACGTTAATATTCCGTTTTTCTAATACTTGCTTCATTTTTGTGGTACCTAAAGAAATGACATAAGTATCAAGCAATTTAACATCCTGCTTTAAGGTAAAAACAGAATTTTTTAGCCAATTCTGAACATCATATTCCCCCCAGCCTTTAAGGCGGCCATTCTCCAATTTATTGGCTCCCATATACATACAGGTCTCTACTTTATGAGCAAATGAATACATATCAATAAACTCAATTTTTAAAGAAATACCTTTTCTATTCGGCCTGTTTGATATCAGAGCAGCACTAGCTCCATCGGACAACATCCATCTTAAAAAATCGTTCTCAAAACTAATGATAGGAGTCTTTTTCAGACGTTTTAATTCCCTGTACTCCTCCTCATAATTTTTTGATAGCAACCATACCGAAACTCTCTCAGAGCCTGTAGCCACCGCATTTTTTTTATCTTTGGACCCCACTGCCAAATATGCATATTTCAAAGCATGCATGCCGGAGCAGCATACTCCGGAAGGAGACACCGTTTCAACTGGCATACCTTTTGTCAATTTTCCATGCACCATTGATGCATGTGAAGGAATAATCTGGTCGGGTGTGGATGTCCCACAGACCAACAATTCCAATTTTTTAATATCAAATCCTTTTCCTTCCAAAATTTTGATAGCTTCAGCCACCATATCAGCATTGGTATGTGTTACATTTCCCGCCTTATCCAAAGCGTAATGCCTGTTTTTGATGCCGTTTCTCCTCAATACAATCCTCTTGGATTTTGAAGGCTCACCACCGGTGAGCCCCAAATAATCTTCCATTTTGTCATTATCTATTGGAGTATTTGGCAAAAATTTGGAAATTTTTGTTAAATAAACAGAAGTTAGCATTCTCTTTTAAGTAGCCGATTTATTGTTTTGAAATTTCATTTGGTTAAATTTGTCAAACAAAATGAGGTGCCAGAATAATAATCAACAGCTTCTTTGACTTTTTTTTGACGTGCATAGCAAATAATTTTACAATTCAAATAAACTATTGGGGATAAAAAGCAAAGAGCGAATAGTAAATAAATACTAAAAAATATTACTCTTAATTTTCTGTCTGGATTTCCATAACCGCCTTTTCGCCGAATGAACAGGGCCCATATCTTAAATAGCTTATTGGCCCTTTGCTCCAACATGATCAGGTTTGGAATAACCCGGACAGCTCCCTCAAATAAAAATTTTGTTTGAAGTGTACCAAGATCCTGACTTAGCAAATTGTCAAGGATTAATTCCCCGAATCTACGAGAGGCTTTGATATCCTGATCTGCCACACCTGGTTTTGGAAAAATGTTTAAAAATCGATCCTTCTTACCGGTCAGCATCCAATAGACGATCGTCACTGCTGAAATGAGATTTTTATTTCTATCTACCGTTACTATATTTCCAACCAGTTTGGCACCAATGTCATTTAATTTCTTTTTAACTTTTTCCTGAGCCATCAGCCACATATTCCTTGCACCAATTAAAGTAATAACCGGCTTCCCTTTCATGATTCTTTTTGCCTGTTTGCTCTGCAAGAAAGTTGAAATTGGCACGGAAGGAGATAAATACCAGATTTGATATGCCAAGATAATCAGGTCATAATCCTCCTCCTGATCTATTTCTATCTTATCTATCTTGCCAGGAATTTCCAGCGCAGACTCGGGAAAGGCGTCAAAAAATTGATAGTAACTCCATGGAAATGGATATTGATCCAGTGATTTTATCTCAGCAAACTTCAAAACCGTTTTTTCACTTTCTTTTAATGGAGAAAGCACTGAATCAACAATTTCTAATAACTGCCCTGACTGAGAAAAATAAAGGACCAATACTTTTTTTATATCAGTATTAAGTTTATTGTAATTCATTATTATCTCAACAGTCCAAAATTTGATGCCGTCATGCGGCTAAGAGCATTGCATCAACCGTTCGCTTTCTGCCCTTTGACATAATTATTCGATAAATAGCACTATTGCTGAAAAAGCGAAAATTTTGATCGTACTCCTTCATACTGGTCGTAAATTTCAATTATCGATTGTTCAAAACTCTTGGCGATGATTTCAAATAGATCCATAAGCTTTAGTTTGGCACTGTATTCTCGAGGCCTGCCGGGACGTCCGGTTTTAGGCGGCGGATCCTGGCAGTCAACAACATTTCTTTTGGTCCGTGTGATGATATGAAGCAAATGATTGCCACTGTCATCCAAAATCTGCCTTAAAATTAAAAACACAGGTCTCACGGCAAAATAGGCATCCAATACGATGATAGACCTTTTACCCACAACAGAGCTAGTTTCTAGTTTAATTGGCTTTATTTGTCAACTCATTAAACGTTTTTTCACTACCGTACAGTTTTGTAAAACGTATAACCAGTTAATATAATATAAAAGTCATAGAAGCCATTTCAAAACCTAAGAAAATGTAAGAAAATTTATAATTGCCACAATATGTAGTATATACAGAATGTTATAAAACTAGACTTTTATAGTGTTTTTGTGTATTAAGCTATTGGAGGTGAACCAATGGCCGAATACACACGATTCATAAACAATGACCAATGGAAACTATTAAAACCACTGCTTCCAGAGCCGAAAAGAAATCCAAAAGGTGGACGACCCCCTATCGACAATCGGCTAGTCCTGGAAGGTATACTATGGATCTTGCGCACGGGAGCTCGTTGGCAAGATCTGCCAGATCGATACCCAAGCCCGTCCACGTGTTGGCGGCGATTACGGCTATGGGAAGACCAAGGCGTTTGGCTATATGGCGTAAGTTCTTGTCAATGCTTGATGAAGATGGACTGCTGGATTGGGAAGAAGCTTTTATTGATGGCAGCTTTGCACCAGCAAAAAAAAGGGCGCTTGCGTTGGGAAAACCAAAAAAGGCAAAGGAACGAAGTGGATGGTGGTGGTCGACGGCCAAGGTATTCCTTTGGGAAGCACCCTTGCCTCGGCATCGCCAGCGGAAGTAAAACTTGCGGAAGAAACGCTTGAAGCCGTCAAGCTTCCACGCGCTGGGCGAGGGCGACCCAAGAAACGTCCAAAAGGCTTATTGCCGATAAAGCCTATGACAGCGATCCGCTTCGAAAGCGACTTAAGGACTTGAAAATAGACCTGATTGCGCCTCATAGAAGTAATAGAAAAAAGCCTAAAACCCAAGATGGTAGAAAACTTAGACGTTATCGGAAACGCTGGAAGGTTGAACGAACATTTGCATGGCTCGGTAATTTTAGACGCTTGGTTGTCCGATATGAACGAGAAATTAAAATGTATCGGGCTTTCTTTCACCTTGCCTGCCTTATTATTGTGCTAAATAGGTTTTGAAATGGCTTCTAAGCAATCGCTTTGATATTTTCTATATTTGCCTTCTACAGATATATCAATCATACAAAATAGAGGCCTTATGAGCGATTGCAGAACTATTTACAGAAAAGTCAAAGAATTTGTCCAACGCCTTTATCCTTCCAAACTGAGAGGGAATCATTACAGAAACATGAACACGCTGACAGCCATGATCACGGGTATTATTATAGGCAAAGAAACACAGCTGCCTCAAATAGCGACCAACGTTCCTGAGCCAATTAAATTGACCAGCACTGAAAAGCGGTTCAAGCGGCTAATTATTAATAAAAACGTCACTGAAGAAAACCGTTTATCCAAATTTTGTTGATCAACCTTGGTTTCGAAGAAATGGTTTTAGCCATCGATGGCAGTCTTGTTGGCCGAGGTTGTATTTGTTTGATGATTAGTTTGATATACAAGAGCCGTGCGTTACCAATGGCATTTACAGTAAATCGTACAGATGGCAAAGCCTCTGTACTCCGGACTGGCCCAAAGGGCCAGGGTTTCTATTTTTAACTAAAAAAAAGGTTGGTCTATAGGACAAGTCGATCGCTTAACGTGTTGAAAGACCCCTGTAATTCCCTGATATATGATCGAAAACAATCAAAAGCTATCAATATAATATGTTTTTGGAAGTTTTGTCTTCTATTGTATATAAAAACAACATATTAGGGTGATTCATCAACACTTTTAGCGATCGGGTTGTCTATAGGACCGGGCTTTTTTTATTTCTGTTACGGATGCCCTTCTGCTCTTGACATCGCAACTATATTGGCTTAAAACGCCATGGTCTTTTTAATAAACACTCAAAAGTCGTCCGATCAAACATACGGTGATGTCGAACCATTTGGACATTATAAAATAATCGACAGTCGGG
>CAZIIV010000097.1:0-10963 GCA_964539365.1 uncultured Desulfobacteraceae bacterium
TACAAAAATTCGGCGGTACCTCAGTTGCTGATCTCGAACGGATCCGCAATGTCGCAAAACGGGTTGCAAAAACCTATGACCAGGGCGATGACGTGGTTGTCATTCTGTCGGCTATGGCCGGAGTCACAGACGAGCTGATCACTCTGGCAAGTCAGATCGGTCACTCACCAAGCAAACGTGAACTCGACGTTCTTCTGTCCACGGGTGAGCAGACAACGGCGGCGCTTCTGGCAATGACCTTAACAGACATGAACTACCCTGCCCTGTCAATGCTGGGACACCAGGCCCAGGTGGTTACAGACTGCACCTTTGGCGATGCTCGAATCATCGAAATCGGTACCGAGTATATTAAAGACCTTCTCGAAAAACGGAACATCATCGTAGTAGCCGGATTTCAGGGATGTGATATTAAAGGTAACATTACAACCCTCGGGCGGGGAGGATCGGACACGACCGCCGTGGCCATTGCCTCGGCTCTAAAGGCGGATCTCTGCGAAATCTATACCGATGTAGATGGTATCTACTCCGCAGATCCCAATATCTGCGAAAAAGCAAGGAAGATTGATAAAATTTCCTATGATGAAATGCTGAACATGGCCAGTCTTGGCGCCAAAGTCCTTCAAATCCGGTCCGTGGGATTCGCTAAAAAATATAATGTCCCGGTTCATGTAAGATCATCTTTCAGCGAGGAGGTAGGAACCATGGTTGTTAGTGAAGACGCCGGTATGGAAAGTCTTATTGTATCAGCAGTTACGCACGATAAGGATCAAGCCCGCATTACCCTTAAAAAGGTTCAGGATCAGCCCGGAGTAGCGGCCAAAATTTTTTCACCCATTGCCGAAGCGGGTATTGTTGTGGATATGATTATTCAAAATACACGAGCCCAAGGTCAAACGGATCTCACATTTACAGTCCCCAAAAAAGATTTCCAATCGGCCATGGAAATCGAGCGGAAGGTGGCGGAAGAAATAGGAGCAGCGGACGTTATGGGCGACAAAAATATTGCAAAAGTATCTGTTGTCGGCGTTGGGATGAAAAACCATTCCGGAGTCGCATCGATAATGTTTAACACTCTGTCCAGGGAAAACATCAATATACTAATGATCAGCACTTCGGAAATCAGAATTTCCTGTGTTGTCGAAGAAAACTATACCGAACTTGCGGTTCGGGTTCTTCACACCGCATTCGGATTGGACGAAGAAGATTAATCCGGATCATTCTGGGTTTCTTATGAAAAAATTTGATACTGATCAAATGATTTTCGCTATCATATTGGCAGCAGCACTTCTTGGCGTTATCATCTACAGAGCTCTTTATCCTTATTGACAAAGATTGCTTCTGCCAATCAACATTGATGCACTCGCAAAAAGACGTCACTCCGGTAGATCCCGGATCAAGTCCGGGAGGAGTCCAGATGCTCTGCAACTGTTTGAAAATACTGGATTCCGGCTTTCGCCGGAATGACGGAAAACGGTATTTTATGACTTTTTGCGAATTCATCAACATTGGTGCCATGAAAAAAATACTCCTTTCTTCTTTTATTCTCACTATCCTTCCGGCACTGCTCACGGCCCAGGTGCTGGTAGATTCCCCCGAATATCAGAAGGCCAGGGAACAAATGGTTTTATCGCAGATCCGTTTACGGGGCGTATCAGATAAAAAAGTACTGAACGCCATGAACCAGGTCCCCCGGCACAGCTTCGTGCCTGAAGAACTCGTTTCCCAGGCTTACGCGGACCATCCCCTTCCCATCGGCCAGGGGCAGACCATTTCCCAGCCATATATCGTGGCACTGATGACCGAAACACTGAAACTTAAAGGAGACGAACGTGTTCTCGAAATCGGGACCGGCTCAGGCTATCAGGCTGCAATTCTCGCAAAGGTTGCCAAAGAAGTCTACACCATAGAAATCAAAGAACAACTCTACAAAAAAGCAAGTAATCTACTCCGGTCAATCGGGTTTTCAGAAATAAAAACCCGCCACGGCGACGGTTATTTCGGGTGGCCTGAGGCAGCTCCCTTTGACTGTATCATGATCACTGCGTCCATCGACCATATCCCTCCGCCACTTTTAACGCAACTTAAAAACGGCGGGCAACTCATTCTCCCCCTCGGAAATCCCTTCAGCTATCAGTATCTAAGCCTGGTCACAAAAAATGACGATGAATATACGGTCAAACAAATCACCGGCGTTCTTTTCGTCCCCATGACAGGCCATGCCCTTGACCCTAATCGGCCGCTTACAGAAGATATTCCATGATACGGGTGCATTACCAGTTTATTAATTGCTATCCAAGACTTTTTGGTGTCAGGTGTCAGGTGTCAGGTATCACAGCTGTCAGGTGTCAGGTGTCAGGTGTCAGGTTTCGAAATTAAGTGGGAAAGGAGGTGACCTATAGAAATTATATGGACGTGGAGGATTTTGAGGTCTATAAAAAATTGTGACTGAACATACTTCCTGAAACCTGAAACCTGACACCTGAAACCCTACCCCTGACACCTGACACCTGATTGCAAGGCTTTCGCTCAAAAAATGAATAAGTTAATGGTTGAAAACCATTTTAACAAATCGGTAATGCTCCCCATGATACTTACTGCGGTTTTCTTATTATCACTTTCGTCTCTGGCCTTCGAAGTACTCCTTACCCGGGTCTTTTCCATCAGCCAGTGGAACCATCTGTCCTTCATGGTCATCAGCATCGCACTCTTTGGATTCGCCGCCGCCGGAACGTTTCTAAACATTATCGATACATACAAAAAAAACTGGGAACAAAGGCTTTCCGCCAGCGGTCCGGTCAGGATTTTCATCCTTCTCTATACGGTTACCGCTATTGGTTCTTTTATAGTTTTGAATCGAATTCCACTGGATTACTTCAGACTTCCTCTGGAACCTGCCCAGACATTCTATCTTTTGACGGCCTATCTTGTTCTGGCCTTACCGTTCTTCTTTGCCGGTCTCGTGATCTCCCTTGCTTATGCGTTTATCCCCGAAAAAACCGGCTTTGTTTATTTTGCGAGTATGGCAGGTTCGGCATGCGGAGCAATCCTCCCGGTTCCTTTTCTTCCATTGCTCGGCGAAGGGAGATTCATCATTCTCGCAGCCCTCATTCCCTTAATCATTATTCCTTTTGAAAGACCAAGGAACAATAAAAAACAAGGCAGAATAAAAAATACTTCCCTTGGAAAACCAATCGCCCTTCGGGCCTCCGCTCTTTTAATCGTTCTCATCACAGGTCTGCTCGTCTCAATGGGAGACGGCATAGGAATCAAAGTAACCCCCTCGCCATATAAAGACCTCAGCCGGGTCCTCAAGTTCCCCGATACACGAATCTTTGAAACCGTCACCGGTCTGAGGGGCAGATTCGACAGTGTTCAAAGCCCTTATATCCGGTTTGCACCCGGATTAAGCCTTAAATTTAAAGGCACACTGCCCGAGCAACAGGCAATTTTCAAAGACGGAGACACCCCCTTTTTTATTTACAAACCACACTTTCAAAAGGATGTATGGTTCTCCAAATTTACCCTGCCTTACGCCGGATACATGCTGGCCCGAAATCCTGAACATATTCTTCTGATCCAGGACGGCGGCGGATCGGCGATTCCCTGTGCCATGTCATCCGGAGCCCCTAACATTACCGTCGTCGAACAAAACCCCCGAATCGCCCATATGGTCCGGAAAAACTACAATATTCCTGTTGTCAACCAAAATCCAAAAGCATTTCTGGCCCGGTCTGACACCCATTATGATATCATACATATTGAAAACTGGGGGAGTTCGCTTCCCGGTTCAGACGCTCTGACCCAGGGATATCTATTTACCACCGAATCATTTTCAGAATACCTCAACCACCTCACGGAAAACGGCATCCTTATTATGGCACGCAAGCTTCTGCTCCCTCCGGCAGACTCGATCCGCCTCTGGGCCGGAGCATACGAAAGTCTGAGATCCCTTGAATTTGAAAACCCCGGACAGCACATCGCGGTTCTTCGTAACTGGAGCACGTTCACCCTTGTCGTCTCTGTGAAGCCCTTTAATGATATGGCCGCATTAAAAGACTTCGCGCAAAACATGAATTTTGATCTTGTCTTTCTCCCGGGGATCACAAAGGAAATGGTAAACCGCTTCAATATATTCGATGCGCCGTATTACTTTTTTGAACTTAACCGTCTCGCAGAAGCCTACCGGTCTAAAACAGAAAAAGCGTACTTTGAAACTTACCCTCTTGACGTTTCGCCTCAGTCAGACAGTCGCCCTTTTCCCGGCAGGTTCCTCAAATGGTCCAAATTGAAAGCGCTTTATAAAATGACGGGAAGCAGATTTTATTCCCTGTTTATGTCGGGAGAACTTGTTGTTTGCGTGGTCTTTCTCCAGGCACTGGTCATCGCCATTTTCCTTTTAATACTCCCTGTTTTAACCATCAAAAAACAAGACAAAAAACCGAACATTTCTCACATGCTCTACTTTTTGGCGGTGGGCGCCGGTTTCATGTTTGTAGAGCTCTTTTTCATCAAAAAATACATCCTTATTTTCGGCGATCCGGTTGTCAGCTTCACCGTCGTGCTCACGGGAATCCTAATTTTCTCAGGATTTGGGGGGTATTGTTCCCAGCGAATAGGTCCCGGAGGCCTCCGAAATGTCTTGATAGCTTTAATCGCTGTCCTTGTCCTCGTATTCTTGGGTCTTGATCCGATGCTCCGCGGAATACTTGGATTTTCCAAAATTTTACAGTATGCCTTAGCAATCCTGCTTCTAACACTCCCTTGTTTTCTGGTAGGCTTTCCCTTTCCGCTGGGTATGCGATACCTGTTGAACCGTCCTGCCCAGCGGGCATATGCCTGGACAGCCAACGGATGTGCTTCGGTCCTCGCATCAGTCCTATCCGCCCAAATTGCCCTCAGTCTGGGAATTCCCATAATTATACTTTGTGCCGCCGCGGCGTACCTTCTGGCATTTCTCATAAGCCATAACAAAACAATTGGACCCTAACTGATCGTAAACAAAATGGGAAAAATGTTTTTTATCTTGATTTATTACGTGGTTTAATAGATTCAACTGCATTTTCATAGCTCTATTACAAATGAGATATAAATTAATTAAAAAATCCCATTTTGTTTACCCCTTGGGGAAAGCCGATGATACCCCATCTTCTTCGTTATCAAGGCCTCGCAGTAGACGACTACGACTTCGCCCTTGATGCCTAAAATCTGGGACATCCTCGACTTTCGCTAAGTTAGGGTTGGACAAAAATAAAAATCGCTGATAGAACGAGCCAAGATCCAGGTTAAATTAAAGAGTGCTGATAATGAAAATTCTGCTAATAATTTTAGGCTTGATTTATGTGTTAAGTCCCTATGACCTTCTCCCCGAATTTTTTTTAGGATGGCGGGGGTTGCTCGATGACCTGGTTCTTTTGTACTTTGGGTGGCGATTTTTGCAAAATATTAGGCAGAAACAATCCGGTGCCCAGAGCTTTTACCAACAACGCCGCCAATATTTCGAACAAAATAAAGGAGCCAACAAAAAAGAATCCTTTGGAACGGACTCGGGATTTAAAAAAGCCGGTACGCAAAAGGATCCTTACACGGTATTGAATATCCCCAGGAATGCATCACAGGAAGAAATTAAGAAAGCTTATAAGCAACTCGCCAATAAATACCATCCGGATAAAGTGCTTCATTTGGGAGATGAATTCAAAAAACTGGCGGAAGAACGCTTTAAAGAAATACAAGAAGCATATCGGGAATTGTCCTCTAACTAGTGTCCATCCTCGCTATAAGTCCTGAAGCCCGCTTTCAAATTCACGATAGCCAATATGGCCGGCTCTGCCAATTCAACAATTCTTTTTTGACGTCAAAAAGTTGCCACTTGTATTCTTAAAATTGATTTTTTTCAAAAAGGTATTATGATTAAAACTATACATGCAAAACGACAAAAAAAGGAGGATAGCTCTATGAGTCAAAATACATTCCAGGCAATGGTTGTCACAGAAGGAGAAAACAATCAGTTTATCAGGGAAATCAAGGACAGAAATCTTGATAGCCTTCCAGATGGAGATGTGCTCGTCAACGTTCAGTACTCTTCCTTAAATTACAAAGACGTTCTTTCTGCCACAGGTAACAGAGGGGTCACAAAGAAATATCCGCACACCCCTGGAGTTGACGCTGCAGGAACCGTAGTTAGCAGTCTGAACAAGGATTTTCAATCCGGAGATAAGGTGATCGTGACCAGCTATGACCTCGGAATGAATACATCCGGGGGGTTCGGACAATATATACGCGTCCCCGCGGAATGGGTGGTCAAGATGCCCGAGAATCTCACCCCTCGAGAAAGCATGATATTCGGTACAGCGGGTTTCACGGCAGCCCTTTCGGTTTTCAGGCTGGTTGATTACGGCATCACCCCGGATATGGGACGCATACTGGTCTCCGGGGCAACCGGAGGTGTCGGAAGTATTGCTGTCTCCATACTTGCCAAGGCCGGCTATGAGGTTGTAGCGGTAAACGGGGTCGTGGATGAAAAAGAGTTTTTGTTGGAAATCGGAGCCAAAGAGGTCATCAGTATTGAACAAGCCACGGATTCCAGCGGCAAACCGCTCCTTAAAGAGCTTTGGGCCGGCGGCATTGATGCAGTTGGGGGTGACATACTGGCGACCATCATCAAATCAACGCAACACGGCGGTGCGGTGACCTGTTGCGGGAATGTGGGGTCCCATGATCTGCCGTTGAACGTCTATCCCTTTATCTTGCGGGGGATTACCCTGATGGGAATCGATTCCCAGAACTGTCCCATGCCCACCCGCCTGAAAGTCTGGGATAAAATTGCCAGTGACTGGAAACTGGAACGTCTGGAACTATTGACCACCGAAATACCCTTGGAAAGACTGAACGAGCAAATCGATCTCATCCTTCAAAGAAAGCACAAAGGAAGAACCGTTGTAAGACTGCCGGATTGAGCAATCCGGTAAAAAATGAATGTTAAATAACTTGAGCGAGTTTTTAATTCGTGTTACGGCAACTCGTTTAACCACGAGCCGTCCTCGATCCAACGGGCTCTGAGTTTGTCCAGTTCACCGGACTTTTTTAAGGTATTTAGAAAGTTGTTTGCCCAGTTAATCAAATGGGAATCGCCGGCAGGCAATGCAATGCCCAGCGGCTCATAGGTAAAGGGAGTAATGATTGAAACAAGATCCTGGTCCGGATGTCGGAAAAGAGAAACCAGACAAATCTGGTAATCCGCAACCAGGGAATGCACTTGATCCTGCAGAACCATTTCAACCGCATCATCATAATCTTTGGTTGTAATCAGTTGGGCCATGGGCATGATTTCTTTGACCAGTGTTTCACTGGTAGAGCTTTCCAACGTTACAAAACGCTTGTCAGACCGGTTCAGGTCAGACGCTTCTTTGACCGAAGCAATGAAGTTATCTTTCGTCAAAAACGCTTTTCCGGAAATGAGATCTACTCCCATGGCTGCGGCAAAATAATGGGCCATATCCACCTCAAGACCAAAAGTTTCCTTTTTTGTCTGTCATATTCAACGGCGGCATATTCCCGGCGGTTCCAACGACCAACTCTCCTCTTTTCAAAATCTTATGGATGGTCGGGGAGCTTTTTTCAAAGCCCATCATATGTGCACATGCAGCGCTCCCCATTCTCTCCGTCTTCCTGTCTCCCAACGCTTATGCTCACCATAGCCACGCTAACGTGGATATTTCACGTGTGCGAGGCGGTTTATTTGAAAGGCATGAAACATTCAGGCTAAGTATACGCTCCGTTCCACAGCAATTCCAAGAATTCCTTGTATGGTAGGATATCTATATTGCCAATTTTTCTTCTGCGCGGTTCCATACTGACGCATATATATCGTTTCAATTTTCCTTCCTCGGCCAGCATGCGCAATGATTTAATGTCCTTGGGAGAGAGGTTTTTTTGGGCTTTTACTTCTAAGGCAGTATGGTCGCCAATGATAAAATCAACTTCAAAACCGGAGGTGGAACGCCAATAGCTCAACTGCTCGCCGGATATATAGTCGCTGTAACTTTTCAGTTCATGCATTAGGTAAGTCTCGAATGCCTCACCGAATTCCGGCGTGCCGGCTCTGAACTCCCGTTCCTGCAGCACAGCCACTGCGCCTACATCAAAAAAATAATATTTCGAAGAAGCCAGAGGCTTCCTTTTCTTTGATTTTCTCCAGGCCGGTAACTCATAGAGAATCAGGGTATCTTTGAGTATTTCAAAATACTCGTAAACCGTTGTTCTTGCTACCTGAGCGTCATTGGCAACGTTGGTAAAGTTGACTATCGTGGCATTGCCGAGTGCGGCGACGCGAAGGAATCTGCTAAATGCCGGTATATTACGCGTCGCCCCTTCAGCAAGGATTTCCTGCTGAAGATAAGCACCGGCATATGCTTGCAGGTCGGCACACGGATCATCTGAAAAGTAGATCGAGGGAATCAGTCCGCGTTCTATTGCCAAGAATAAATCAAAATGTTCGTTCAGTTCTTTATATGTTAAAGGATGCAGGTATTTGGTTCGCGCCCGACCGCCCAGTAGATTGATTCCACCGCGTCTGAGTTTACGCGCACTTGATCCGGTCAGCAGAAAACGAACACCTTTTGTTTCGATGAGACGGTGAACTTCATTTAGAAGCTCCGGAAGTCTTTGAATTTCATCGACTACAACAATGCGGTCTTGTGGCTGTAGTTCTTCAGAAATACGCCCCGGGTTTCGACTTAATGCCAGATAGATCTCTGAGTCCAGAAGATCATAGACTCGAACGTTCTTCAGTGTACGATGAATTAAAAATGTTTTGCCTGTCTGGCGAGGCCCGAGCAGAAAATGCGACTTCTTATCCAATAAGACATTTAAATCGACCAACCGCTTGATATATGGGATGTTTTCAATCATAATGGCATTATGACATGTAAGTCGTCATATAAGATGACATATGACGAAATATTTGTCAAGAAATGTTTAATATCACCATTTCTTTTCAACCTCAAACCCTGAACCCTTTGTATTCTCCCAATGACTCCATCACTCCATTTCTCCCTTCCCCCCATTTTTGCCCCTATTTGAGGATTTTGATTTGTTAACTCCCCCATTTTTGCCCCTTTTCGGGGGATGTTTAGATTCTGAGAAACTAATATGTTCAATGTGCATGGTTTTATGGGACAACCTCCATACATGGAATAATGGTGTAAATCAAGGCCGTTGGTAAACGCTGATCCTTGTCTATTGACAAACCGTAGCTCCGAAGCCCTTTTTTTAGGTGTCAGGTGTCAGGGTTAAGGGGGAAACGAGGTGACCAATAGCAATTAGTCTGATAAAACAATCTTGTTTTGTGACTTATTGTCATTAAATACAGGGTTAAACGCACTATTCAGCGTATCCTGACCCAACGACAGCCCGCATTATGCACCCCATTGTTGAAGTTTTAATCCAATACCGAGCCAACAGCCAACGGGCCGGGCGGGTTTTGCTGCGGTTCGGCCGAAAGCCCAGGTATTTGTTTACACAAAAAGATTCGAAAGCGGCACTGTCCGTCCGGTCCCTCTTAAGCGCCTTGGGCCTCCCCGTAGTATCCTCTGGCAATCTTGGTGACCCGGACAACAAAGTCTGTCTTCGCTTTTGTATATGCGACTCGATCATGCGCGTGGGTATTGAACATTCTCCGCTTAAGTCTGCTATACTCCTGCGCCACGTGCGGGTGTCCAATGAGGTAGTCCCGAAAAAGCAACCGGTCCCAATGCTCGAAATGTGCTTCGACCATATGGATGTGGTGGGTTCTGTTTCCGCCTGTATCACGTTTGATGAACCATGCATAGAAAGGCGGCGTGTCGTCGCCCCACGTAATTGGGGACGTTCGTGCAGAACGTTCACAAGTCTAAATTGATGTCATCTATCTCCGGCTTCTGCCCTGATGATATTATTCGCGTCACGCAAGAATTCGTTACACCGAGATATCTGGCAATATCAGCCCCGGAATAACCGAGTTCCCGGACACCGATCCACGACATGGCACGCCGGGCGTTTACCACCGCCTTTCTTCGACCCCCTGACCGGAGTTCACCAATGGAAACAGTGTATCTTTCAGCCACTTTCCGGGCAAGTGCTTTAATATCGATTCTTTGTCCCGACAGTCTTAAATTCTTTTTAACAAGATCATCAAGGCCCGATACGACCTGCCTGACAAAATCTCCGTCACCGAGTATCCGCTGATCTGCTGCCTCCCTTTCGCCGCGTCTCCGGCTGGCGAGAACCGCTGACCAAGTGCCCATACTCCGGATTAATCCGCCGCCGACCAATTCCGGCCGGCGGCCCTGATCAATACCGTTTTCAACGTATCGGGAATAATTCTTTTTTGAATTGCTATTGCCGCCGAAAAAAGACAACACGTGCTCGGTGTTCTGCCATTTTCTCTCAACTTTACCGACAAGGGCCGAATGGCCGGACCAGGGATTTTGGTTCAGCTCCTTCAGGTCCATAACCAGGCCTGCCCGCAGCAGATTCAAATGAATATATCGAACCAACTCTTTCAGATATACATCCTCCTGACAGACAATAGATTTATATCGGTTTTGCCTCCGGTTCGTAGAGCCTACGCCTCGGAGAGAAACAAATGGCCGTATCTGCGATGGCGCCTGTTAAAATTTACGACATAACCGGTGAGAAATTTGCGCATACTGGTGGCTAACGGCAAATTCTTTGTTTTACAAAGGATATGAAAATGTTCGGCATCAAAACCCATGCATAGATTTCCATTGCGCCATCCTGGGCCAGGGTCGACAAACGGCCTATAAAATCATTGCGATCGATATCGCTACGAAATATTTCTCTTCGCTCAATACCCCGGCCCATGACATGGTGCAACACGCCCGGGGCATCTAATCTTGCTAATCTCGGCATACCCTGTAATTTTTCATACTTACGATTAATCGTCAAGCACTTTCTGCACGAACGT
>CAZIIV010000098.1:0-10888 GCA_964539365.1 uncultured Desulfobacteraceae bacterium
TAGGTAAAAGTAAACAGTCAAGATGGTTGTCCCTAATTTTCTCCAACCGCTTAAAACGTCGCGTACGCTTATTTAATGGGAGTTTTTTTATGCGCAACATTACCCTGTTTCTAATTTTATTTTGTTTGACGGCTTCCGCTTATGCAGAAGATAAACCGCTTATTCATAAAAATCTGTTGTTAAAACCTGCCGTTTCCACAAAAAAAAAATCTGACGACGATACCTCAAAAAAACAAAACAGCATTTCAACGGTTAAGCTGACCCGGCCGCTGAAGTTCAAACCAGTGACCGCGGTTCGAATCAAAAAACCCCTTCCCATAAAACTGGAAAAATTAAAACCCATCATCCCGGCGGCCAAGCCTGCCAAACCTCAGGGACCGGATCCAACAGCCACTTTAGATTTGACCGACGTTATCGATGACTCGGCCCTGTTGAATGATTTGGGGGCAGTCTGCGGATGGGACAGTCATTTGATCCTACAGGACAAGGCGGCGGCCCATGTGTTTTACTATATTCCCAGAGAATTTCTGCTAAAGCGCGACCCGGACGGATACCGGCTGAATGTGCAGTACAATACGCGGGAAGAAATTGATCAGCCTTCCGTGTTGCTCACCGCTGAATTGCAGGCCCCGCATCGTGTGGGAGACGTCAATTTGCTTAAATCCATTTTACGCGAGGCATTGGGTCTAAAATCAAATGATCCACTGAAAATCAAAGCTTTGCCCGGACTGGGGGCCACAGCCGATCTTGAGGCCTTGACCACCGGTTTGACCATTCTCCCTGAACGGGTCCATTTGACCCCGCCTGCACATTTAAAGCAAGTCTTGCGGTTGACCCTTTCCCTCACCCAGGATGAAACGGAAGAAGTGCTGGCCCAGATTGCCCGTGACGGGATTGTGGGAAATTTAAATGTTAACGCAGCTGAAGCACAGCTACCCATTCCCATTCGGATTCAATATGAGACATTTTCCGGTCCCCGGCTGAAGGGATTTGACCAATGGGCGGCAGGCAAAAGCATCACGGCGTTGGAAAACACCACGGATTTTCCGATCAGCATTGAATCCATAAACGCCTATCGTTTAAAAAGTGGGAAATTGGAACGTCTGTTTAAAAATCTAAAGCCTGTGACAATCAATCCCGGGTCGTCCAAATCCTTTAAGCTGTCCCCAGCCAAAAAGCTGTTGGGGGAGAACCTGACCGTCACATGGATGGGGCTTTCTCTGGATGGAGATTGTGCTGACTGCATTAAAAATATTGATTTGCATGTTAGGAAGGGTGTTGGGCTTGCCCCCGGGAGCCGGATTCATTTGGAGGCCATTCCTTCTGTTTTTGAAGAATTTGGTTTATATAAGCTTATTGTTCATATCCAATCACCGTATTTCACGGCCCAAGGTACGACACTTCAACAGCAGGAAGTGGTTTTGACGGCGGATGAAAACGAAAATGAGGATTTGATGATTTTTGTTCCCGCTGATAAAGGTGCCGATCCATTATTGTATAAGTATAAATTAGAGGCTGTTACGGAAACAGGGGAAGCACATGTGGCTTCCGGATGGGAAAATGCCATAAAGCTGACCCAATACTTCGGTTCCAGTCAAATGGAAATGCTGTTTGAATGAAGCACCGGAGGAATTCGTGAGAGGGAATGTGAAAAAACTGCTGGTTTGCACGCTCATGACAGTGTTTTATGGCTTTTTTTGTTGGGCGGACCCGCACCTGGATGACTTTCAAGATATTGAAGGGATTAGGGTTTATCAAGACCATGAAAATGCCGCCCAATGGTATATTGCGCCTGCAGAGCCTGTGCTGAAGGGTCGTCAGGACGATACACCGGATTATGGCTTGACGCTTTATCGATATCTGGGACGAAAAGGCACCGGTGATGCCGGGAGTTTCTGGGTCAGGGGTGTGCTCACCTTCGGACTTGAGCGGTCTCGGGATTTGGGCATTTCTGCAAAAATCCGCAAGACGTTGCGGGCCAAAGGCATAAAATCCCCCCGGTTAAAATCCATGCCCGTATCCGCCAGCCGGGTGACCTTATTATTTGCCGATCAAAATTATACCAAAGAATACTCGATCCGATGGAAAAGCGGGGCCATTGTAATTCCATTGGATTCCCATATCGCGCAAATCTTATGGGATGCTGTTGAAGCCGGTCAGACCTTGATCAGTGTCGTTATCGAAGAGACGTTGGCCGGTGTGCGTAAAATAGAGGAGGGCTGGGACCCCTCCACAATTGCTTTAACTTGGACGATACCTGTTGAAATGAACATGTCATCACATCCAGAGCATTTTAAACGTATAGACCTTGGGGGAAGGATGAAAGTCGGCTATACCGGACTGGATGTGTTCTGTTTTGATTTTATCGAAAACCTGGAAGATGATTTGTATGCCAAAATTGTCGAAGTGGCCGTTCCCACAACGGGCAGAGAACTTGTGGAAAGCGTAACATTTAAAGACAACGGAGAGTACCGCAGCCGGATAGAATTTAAACTGGCCAAAGATTTAGACCACCCATATCGATATCGCGTAACTCGTGTTCGGCGAGACGGTAGCGAAGAAACCGGTTTGTGGCAGCAAAAAACGGGGGAGTCCCTTCTGGATATCACCGCTTATGGAAATGCGGAAGCCGAAGCCGAAGGCACAGATGCCGAATCATTGGATAAATGATGCGGTAAAGGAGAGAAGTTAAAGGAGGCGTATGAAAAAGATGATTTTTGGCAAAACAGGGGTTGGACTTATGGTGCTCTTTCTCCTGCTGGCATTCAGCCGTGCGGGGGTTTCACAAGAAATCATGCTGGATAAAATGGAAAAATGCGTTGACCTGATTTGTTATCCCGGCATGGACGATCCCAATACATTTTATTATTTGCCGGATCAGCCCAGGCTGGCCTACAAGGACGGCAAACCGCAGTTTTCGTTTTTGAAATATGCCAGAACCCAAGAAACCGGCAAGGCCGGCATCGGCCGCGCTGAAGGCGGTGGCATCATCCATTTTTTAGTGACTTACGGTGTTTCCAAATCCCGTATCCAAGCGGCGGAACGGGAACTTCAGGAGCGCCATCCGGATGCCAAAATTCTGGGTCCCATTGTTTACCGCAAGGGCTATTTTGCATTGATCACTTCTTTTAAACAAGGCAATGAAACGACCACCAAAACCGTGGCGGTGGGCAAAGCCCCTTTGATGGAGGGCCAAAAAACCGCCGTGTCCATGGCCTTAACCCGTGAAGGGGCGGAGCTGTTGTGGGAAAACTTCCAGACGGACACACCGGACATCTCGCTGGTCTTTGATATGGAATTTGCCGGTATTCGGGAGCCCTATGAGGCTACGCTGGAGGCCGACTGGAGTCGCGTCAGCAAGCACGATCACGTCAAAGCAGGACTTAAGTATAAATGGTTTGGCGCGGATGTGGATATCCTGTTACAGGAACTGCGACAGACCGGGGCCATAAAGATCACCACCAAAGGCACAAATGCTGTTATGGACAATATTTTGCAGAGTGCCAATGAAAAACTGCTAAAGGCCATGTTTGATCCCGCACCCGCCGATGATTTAACCCGGGCGGCGGCGGAGAAAAACAGTTACGACAACTTAAACCATGCGGTGAAACTGCTTAAAGATGCGGCAGGTTCTTCCGGAAAAAGTTCGGACGGCAAAAAATCAAAGAGCAGTTTGATCAAAACAATTCCCGAAAGCAGGATCGCCGGTGAAGGCTGTGACAGGATAGATACCTGGGCTGTGCTTTCCAATGCGTTTTTCCCAAAAGCATACGCCGATCTTTCTTCTTCTGTGGGACAGAGTAGTATATCCAGCAGCTCCGTTTCCGTCGGTGAAGACACGATTGAGCCGGTCGAAGACACTCAGGTCGACGACAGTACGGTGGAAAGCCAAAGCAGTGTCGCATCCGCTTTATTATCGGCCAGTGAAGCCTATAACCGGGCGCGGCGACTTGACGAGGAGGCCCGTAAAGAAGTTTTTTCAATTGAAGCCACACGCAAAGCCATCGACGCATATGAAATGTATCAAGCCATTCATCAGCCCACCGGCGAGCGGGCCAGGGAAATCGAAGGGCGCATTCGAATGTTGAAAGTACAACTCGAAGTTGCCCAAACCACGGAAGGGGAAGACGCCGGCAAAGCCGGTTCGGACACACAAAATACGCAAATCCCTGAGGATGAAAGTAGAAATGCCGGCGGTGCTGAACCGTCAAAAACCGATAAAACGACATTAGACCAACCGGAATCTGCAAAAAGCCCAAGCGCCCCCGAATCCGAAACATCGCCATCGAAAGCCGCAGCCGCGGCAGGCAAAAAGCCGGAATCGGACGCAAAATCCAAAACAAACAAGGCATCCAAAACCACAGCGGCTGAAAAGGCCAGGGCGGCAGGGGATCCCGGATTTTCCCTGGTGGCTTCCTATCAGATGAAACGCATCAAACGGACCGGGAAGATGGTTTATCACATGAACCATTATCGCACAGAAACCCAGGCGTTTGCCATGGTCGAGAATATCGGTCCAATTTATAAAAAATACGGAAACGATGCCCGTATCTTCAGGGCGGTGACCATTGATGATCCCGTGTTCAAGCAGCGGGAAATACTGGTTACGTTGGATGGCCAGGATACGGACACATTTTCGAAATATTTGAATTTTGTTACTGTTAAAATGAAAAAGCGCCACCAGGCAGGGGATACCACCACCGGTGAAATCGTCATCACACCTGAAACATTCAATGCATCCGGAAATCATTTTTCCATGACATATGGCTGGAAAGACGATAACGACCGGACCGCATGGTTGAACTATCACTACCAGGCCATCTGGTCCTTCCATGGCGGGGTTGAAATCCGTACCCCCTGGACGGAAACCGACAGCCCCATGTTGGCGTTGTCCCCGCCTCATCGGTACAGGTCCATTTCCATTGAAGGGGACGGGGAGACATTATCGGACGCGGATGTTCGCCACGGGGTGATAAGCCTAAATTGCCGTATCGGTGATAAATTTATTCCGCAACAGGTGACCATTCGCAACAACAGTGCGGCGCCGTCGTTGATTTTGGACATTCCGGAAGATCCGGATAATCCGGAAACATTAATTGACATTACATGGTATCTGAAAAAAAACAGAAAGCTGTGCTCAGCCCAAACGAAACTGGAGGGAGATATCATTTACTGGGATGAACTCCCCAAAGGAGGCATTTGAAAATGGTGCGTTTAATAAAAGTCGAATTTCTGGCATTCTTTTTTTTCATGCTGTTTGCGGTGACACCGGTACAGGGTCTGGTCAATTATGAAGCCGGCCAAATGGAATTAAACGGGGTATTGTTGTTACAGGATGCCGCTGACCCAAATGTATACTACTACCTGCCGCCGGCCCCCCGGGTGTCGGAAAGAAAAGATGGCGGGCTTGAGCTTTCGCTGGTAAAATTCGTGGATCCCAAAGGGGACACTAGTGGGGGATTATTGCATATGCTAGTGACGTTTACTTTGCCGGAAGATGAGCTTGAATCCCTTCGGGAAGTTTTAAAAAAAGAAAACCCAAAAGGCCGCCTGGCCGGTCCGGTGCCTTTGCATCAGGAAGAAGAGGGCAGTTTCAGCATTATTTCCGGTTCCCTGTCGGATGAAGGGTTCACCCGCAGCCTGATCAGCAGCGGGCGGGCGCCGGTCACGCCGGGTGCCAAAGCGGCCGTGGCCGCTACATTGTCCCCCCATGGGGCCACCCTGTTGTGGGAATCATTGACCAAGCCCACGTCAGATGTTTCCATTGCCCTGCGGATCTATTATGAAGCCTCTTTACCTTCTTTTCAGGCGAAAATCAGCGCCGATGTCAGCACGGTATATGAACATTTTTCCAGGGTCATGAACCGGCAAGAAAATTATACCAAACGGCAGCTCAGGGATATCATGGACGAATTGGCCCGTACAGGGGTGATTAACGTTGAAGTTTTTGACCGGCTGCCGGAAGATACTGCCAATAAGGCCATGCAAAGTCTGGTTGATTTGGCCACTACCAAGTTGACGGAAATTATTTTTGACCAGGAAACCGGGTTTACCGCCATTCCGGAAAAGGAAAAAGCCGTAGAAGCCGGACAGATTGCCGGTCGGCAGAAAAAAGGATGGCTGGCCAAGCTGTTTACCAGTACCGGCAACCAAAAATATTATACGGACAACCAGTATGTGCTGAAAAAACGCACGGACATCAATCGGGCCAATTTCAATATCAATTTAACCCGTCGGGCGGTGGTGAACGTACCGGTGGACACCGCCGGCAACATTTCAGGGCTGTACCGGGAGTTTAAAGAAAATCCGCATATGTTTCGGGTGGTTAATCTCTCTGACCCGGCATTTCAAAAACGAGATGTCTTCTTCCGGATCGACGGGGATTTTACCGGTGTATTTGAAGATATCATGAATTTTGCAGGTATTTCCGTATTAAAAAAGTATACCGATCATGAGGATGCCACCGGTGAGTTGATCTTCACCCGGGAAGATATCCGGGAAGGAAGGTTCAGCAAGTCCTGGCGCTATGCCCGATTGGCAGAAAAGGATGAATCATGGTTGATCTATGGCTACCGCACCACATGGAGCATCAAGGGGCAGCACAAAATCAAAAATCCGGAAGCCGCGGATGAATGGCATCAGAGCAGTGATCCCATCATCACCATTGCACCGCCCTTAACCCGTCTGGACCTGGAATTGGACGCGGACCGATTCCTGTTTGAGGATGCCGGCATTCGCAGCGCCACCCTTGAAGTCAAATACCCGGTATTTAATGAGCAAGTCATTAAACGTCTTGCCGTAATGCGGGTGACCGACGCCGAATCCGTTTCCCATGACGTGCTTTTTCACGATCCCGGAAAAGAGGTTTTTTACCGGGTCAATTGGTACCCTTCAAAAGCCGGTCACATCAAAGGGGAATGGCAAAAATTGGATGAAACCTATTTGGTGCTTGTACCACCGGAAAGGTAGACAACGATAAAAGAAGTTGTTTCAGTTCAACATATGCGGATTTCCGAGGCGGATAACCAGACACCAAGCCGGGCGGAAATCCATGAATGAATAGACCAAGGAGGAAACAGATGAGAAAGCCATTGAAAGCAGCAGCATTGTTCACAGCTCTTTTGACAATGGTCATGATTGGGGATACCTGGGCCCGTCCGCAAATCGATACGGGCAAACAAAAGGCTGATATGGTCGGCCATATCAGCAAATTAAAACCCCTGACCATCAAACCCGTGTTGACCATGCCCGCCCCATCTGCGGTCAAAGAAGTAGGGGGAATCCAATACGGCCGTCATGTGGATATAAAACTCAAAGACGGTCTAACCGTCAGATGCTTTCCCGCCGCCACCAGTGATCCGGAAAAAACCAGTAAAAATTATTACTACCTGCCGGCAAATCCACACGTTTCCAAGCATCCGGACGGCACCCCCAAGTTTTCCATGATCCGGTTTGTAACAGACAAAACCAAAGAAGAGGGGGGTGCCGAAGGGGCGGTGCTGCATTTTCTGGTGGAATATGGACTTAGCAAGGCCCAGCAAAACGAAACCGCCAAATTGTTAAAGCAAAAGGTCAAAGGGGCCAAACTCAAAGGGGTGGTGCCTCTGGAAGTGGGTGCTGAAGGCAACAGCTTCAATGTGATTTCCGCTGTTTTGGACGACGACGAATTTACGCCGACATTGATTACCAGCGGAAAAGCCCCGGTGATGGAGGGGCAGCAGGCAGCCGTGGCCGCCCGTCTGGATGCCTACGGGGCGACTCTTTTGGCTAAAGGGTTTGAGCAACCCACCTCCCAGGTTTCCGTATCCTTTGATTTAAAGTATATTGTAAAACTGCCGGCATATGATATAAAGGTCGTGATCGACTATGACAAATTCCACGAAGTCCAGTCCGAGTATGTGCATGACCGGGAGAAAACCGTCAAGCGTAAGAAATACTGGAATCCCAAATGGTATAATCCGTTTAAAATCAGCACGCGTAAAACCACCACCCTCACCGAGAGCGAACAAACCCAGATGCTGGATTATCTTCAAGAAACCGGTGTCGTAACCTTTGATTATGTGCAGCATGTGCCGGATGCCGACAAGGAGATTGTGGAAAGCGGTTTACACAAAATCGTTTTGGAATCGTTTTTTGATATGCAAAAACGACTGGGTGAACCCACGGAGGAGGAATTGTTGGCCGAGGATGAAGAAGAAGATAAGGAGGCCGTTGCGCAACGACGAAAAGAAGCCGCCAAATACAATAAATACACCTATACGGTTTTTCAACGAAAGGAGATTCGGCGAAAATCCAAGCAGATGTTGAATTTAAAGAAAGTGATTGCTCGCTATGAGACGTTTACTATGACGGGAAATGTGGGGGCATGGTACGATGAGTTTAAGGATGACCCCAAACTGGTCACGGAAGTCAACCTGGATGATCCTTTTTTCCAGAGACGGGAGATGCGATTCGTAATAGACAACGAAGCCTATGACATTTTTAATGAGATGGTTAATTATGCCACCATTCAGGTAAGGGTGCCCCGAAAAGACCAACGGCCGTTTATCGATGAAATCACCATTGACCAGAAATACTTGGAAACCAACGGCCAAACAGCCACACTGAGCTATGCCCGCATGGGAGATGATGCCCAGACCTACGATTACGCCGTTCAGTGGAGTCTGCGAGGGGGCCATCTGTATCCGGCGGAACCCAAGTGGGACGAGGGGGAACTGATGGCAGTGACCTTGGCGGCTCCTGTAAGGTCCCGGACATTGGAAGCGGAAGCGGATTTGGATGAGTTTGAAGAGCTGGGTATCGCCCGAATCAGTGTGGAGTTGAAATATAGCCAGTTCGGCAAGCGGTATATTGACAGAAAGGGATTGGCCCTTTCCCCGGCCATGGGAGAACCCATGGTCAACAAAGTGATTTACCAGGATGTGGGCGATGACAAGCTCTCTTATAGACTGGTGTACCACCATAAAAAATTGGGAAGACTTACGCAGGATGCCTGGCAACCCGTGCAAGGCGATTATATTTATTGCGTTCCTGCGGAGACAATTGTAAATAAAATCAGAAATGCCTTGGATCTCTAATGGCAAATTTACCGGCTTTTTTATAGGTAATAAAGTTTTCATTTATGGTCACCGGACAAGGAACTATTCCTCACAGGGCCTGGAGTCTTTATAAGTCCGTTCCATGAAAGAGCCAAAATTCAAAAAATCGAGTGACGATAAGCTGTGGGGGATCAATATTAATTATACATGCTATAAAAAAGATTATAAAATAATACACTAAGAAGTCAACAGAATGGTAAAAATGGTAAAATGATTAGGCCCATTTGCCCTGCTTTTTTTGAACATAACGCAGAGATTGAGTACAAAAGACCATTTATGGATGGACATTAGGAAAACCAAATTCCAAAATTTATTCTTGGAATTTTAGATGAGATCTTCCATGCCCTTGATGCAAGGAATCCTGCAATCAAAGCAAAAATTATGCTATGAGAAGGGCCGCGATGAAAAACATTGCCGTTGCATTTGACAAGAAGGCCGGCAATTACGTCAAAATCAGGCATATTGGCAAGAACTATTAGAAAAATAATTGTTTTTAAACTAAACCGTTCAGAACTGTGATTCGGACTCAATTCATAAATTGCTAATCCAATGGCCGTATGCCCCAAGGGTAACGGCATAATAAGTTCCTCCTAAACATCGAAGTTTCTTGATTGGTTTTTTTGCCATAAAATTGAATAAATCCATTTTTTATACAAAAAATATGCCAAGCGAGTTGTCCAAACACAATTTGCAGACACCAGATGACAGACCGAATATCGCAAATTTTGAAAGCATTGAAAAAATCCAGATTCAGATCAAAATTCACACTGACTGAAAAAGACCGGGAGTATCCTGTTGAATTGATAATGAGATGGATTGAACGATAAATTTAATTTTCAAGCAAAGGTTTTATGGATAAGCAATGGATGAACGTGATGTGATACCTGAACATGATGTGAAGTCCATCGGTTATGAACTGACTTTTTCACGGAACATCATTTCTTTGAATGAGGCTCAAAAAGAACTCCTTGCTTTGAGCAATAGCGTGGCTCGACCGATGCGTCACATAAAATCTTTATTATTATCCCTCGAAATCGTTGATTCGAAACCTGTGCTAACTGCAATATGCAATAGATCAGAAATCTGACCATGCAAAAATATCTTGTGTTCCAAAGATATATCTGAAAAAGTGACGAAGAGCGGATTACTAATGGAGAGCACGGGAATTCTATCTCTTTCAAATATTGAGAGTACTCCAACAATCCCTATTTTTTGACATTATTTGGCACTAAACTTGGCAAAACTCGTCGATTTGCTTAGGTGTGATATTTTTTCTTAAAATCTAACCTAACGAAGTCATTCTATATTGCTTGAAATCATAATCATGGCATAGTTTTTGCTGAAATCAACAATTATAAATGTTACCTAATCGCCTGGAGTTTTAGCACATAAAAAGATTAGAAATGATCAAAAATTTCTTTTTTTCAATGACAACCGCGTTGTTCCTTATTGGATGTTTTGCGACCACTCATAATTTTAAAGTTCGGTTTAACGATATTCAGGGGCTGCGGAAAAACGATAAAGTCTGTTTTGATGAAACTGCCATTCGGAAAAGTAACGGGTATTGAATATACCGATTCGGGGAACTATTTGGTAAGCGTAGCTATTGAAGAATTGAGACGCCAGTTGGAGAAAATTGGTAAAGAAGAAGAGCTTAAGTTTGTTGAACAGAAAATGGAGACAATTTCTGCAAGGCTCTAAATGTGACCACTAATTTTCTGTTTAAAATTAAAGCAGTAATTTATCTTTAAGTTTACTTTTGTTAAAAAATAATATCTATATTGGCAGAG
>CAZIIV010000099.1:0-10487 GCA_964539365.1 uncultured Desulfobacteraceae bacterium
ATACTGGATAAAATAAGGATGACTTCAGTTGTACAGGCCAGCATCCAGAAACCAGCATCAAGCATCTTGTCCATTACAGTACAACATGGCGTAACATAAAAATTTTGCCACAAAAAGCGCAACATTTACAATCAAAAGATTACATAGCTTATAATTATCCATCCATAAAGCGTTTTTTCCAAGCCGTATGTTATATTTTAAATAAATCTATTGAAATAAATAACTTTAAAATGATATGAATTTGATTTTAAAGGCCAAGATAAATTCTTCATTGAAACTTGATGAACTCGCAAAAAGTCCGATTTAGACGGTTTCGTAAAAAGTTCAAATTCAAGGCGTGCAAATTTTGTAATCATGAGGCGTACTTTTCGTACGTTGAATGATTACGAAATGCAGCACAACGCAGAAGTTGGACTTTTTACGAGACCGTCAAACTTAATTCAGAAAGCTCTGGACAAATAAATGGATATCACCGAAAAACAGCAGGCCCTTTTGCGAATGCTTCCCGGAGTGGATTATCTCCTTGAACTTTCAAAGGCAGATTCTTTTTTTAGTGACATTCCCAAATCGGTTTTGGTTCGCTCGATTCGTTCTGAAGTTGAGAATCTTCGGACCAATATTATGGACGGGGAACAGGATATAACGGAAACGAAACTTTCAGATTCCATAATCCTCGAACGGGTTAAAATTACTGTTAAACAAGCGATGACGTTAAATCTCAATCCGGTGGTCAACGCCACCGGCATTGTTGTTCATACCAATCTTGGCCGGTCATTACTTGCTAAAGATGCTTTGGAAAATCTTTTGACGATTGCAAGCAGATATTCCAATTTGGAATTCGATCTGTCAAAAGGCAAGCGTGGATCCAGATACAGCAGTGTTGAAGATATTATATGTGAATTAAGCGGTGCCCAAGCGGCCATGGTGGTGAATAACAATGCCGGAGCCGTTCTTCTTTGTTTAGAAACCCTATCCAGGGGCAAAAAGGTTATTGTATCCAGGGGAGAACTTGTGGAAATCGGCGGTTCATTCAGAATTCCCGATGTCATGGCAAAAAGCGGAGCTGTCTTAAAAGAGGTGGGAACCACAAACCGTACCCATTTTCACGACTACGAGACTGCCATTGAGCATGATACGAGCCTTTTGTTAAAGGTGCATAAAAGCAATTTCAGTGTCGTCGGTTTTTCGGCTGAAGTCTCTTTGGAAGAACTGGTTGCTCTGGGTGCTACACATCAAATTCCGGTGATGGAAGATCTGGGAAGCGGTACCTTTGTCGATTTTTCAAAATACGGTTTGTTAAAGGAGCCGACCGTCCAGGAATCAGTAGCGGCCGGAGTGGATGTTGTTACTTTCAGCGGAGATAAGCTCCTGGGGGGACCTCAGGCCGGTATCATCGTGGGGAAAAAGGATTTGATAGACAAAATCAAGAAAAATCCCATTACCCGTGCGCTTCGCATAGACAAACTGACCCTCGCCGCACTTGAAAGCACCCTGCGACATTACAGAAATATAGACCGGGAAATGGATTCCATTCCCACGTTACGCATGATAACCTTACCCTTGGGTCATATTGAAAAAAGAGCCAAAGAACTTGCCGAATTGATCGAAACAACCGGTGATTCCCGTATTTCCGTATGCCTTGTAGACCTTTTTTCCAGGCCGGGCGGCGGTGCGTTTCCGCTTCAAAAGCTTCCCAGCAAAGGTGTAAGGGTTAAGGTTCAAGGAATTTCTGCCAATGCCGTGGAAAAAAAGATGCGGGGAAACGATATTCCCGTCATCGGGAGGATAGAAGAAGATTATTTTGTTATGGATTTGAGGACCATACTGGATGATGAACTGCCTATTATTGAAAAAGCATTCGAAAATATGATGAGAAAGGTCTGATTATGACACACAAAAAGCCGGAATTATTTTATCACCGCAGCTCCAGCCAGCAGTTTCTTTTCTGCAAATCAGATTCTACGCCAACGGATGATAAGGTTGAGGAAACCTCTCGGGTTTACTTGAGATTAGTATCAAAAACCTTTCCGAACATTCTTTTCGGGAAAAATTTTGTCCATCACGCCATGGCCGGACTCGATTCCACAACACGGTTTGATGCTATGGTAATTAGAATTGACGATTCAACTCATAAAGACAAATCCATATCCGGTAATTATGATGTAAACCTCCTCGTGGATGTCGCCAAAACTATTGACGAAACCTGCAAAAGCCTAAATGGAATGTGGGGACAGCTTGACCACGATATGTTCGGATGTTTCTTCCCGGGAAAAAACCAAACATCGTCCATAAAACTTTCAGATAAAATAAAAAACCGCCTATCAGAACTTCGTAATGAGACCGTCTCCATCGGTATTGCCTCCTTTCCCGCCATAAACTTCAATAAAGACCAGGTTATTGATAATGCTCGCAAAGCGGTTGATCACGCTGCATTCTTTGGCCCTGACAGTACGGTCTTATTTGATTCCGTAAGTCTGAATATCAGCGGAGATACGTTGTATCAGAAAGGGGATATCCACGGAGCTATCAAAGAATTTAGTGTGGCACTGATGCTCGATTCATCAAACGTAAATGTCCATAATAGTCTGGGGGTATGTTATGGTGTTTTGGGCGATTATGAAAAAGCTCTGGAAGAATTTGAAGAAGCAATCCGACTCGACCCTGAAGAAGCAATGGCCCTGTATAACGCAGGTCTGGTAAACATGCTTATGGATAACGGGGACAAGGCCCTTGAATACTTTCTTGATGCGGACAGAAAAGAGAGCAATATATTTGACGTTGCCTTTCAGACCGGAAGACTTTACATGAAAATGGGGAAGCCGGAACAAGGGAAAAAAAGCCTTGAAAAAGCAGTCAGGCTCAATCCGGAATCAGGGCTTGCATTGCGTTATCTGGGTGAGTGTTGTGCGGCCATGAACCTGACGGATGAGGCGATTTCTGTATATAAAAAGGTCATCCGTCAGAATCCAAACGACGCGGAATCACTTTCCGCCCTTGGCTATTTATTTGATCTCCAGGGTGAAAACCCTGAAATCACAACAATATTCTGCCAACAAAGTGTTGATATTTCACCTGAAAACGGCCTGTTCAGGTACCGGCTCGGCAATCTTTACCTTAAAAGAAATCAATTTGAACATGCATTGGAACAGTTCCAAAAAGCAGACGATCTGGGTTTCGATGCCAAAGCACTGATCCAGCAGGTTCAAAAATTAATACAAAATGCGTGATACAAAATGCTGGATGGGGTGGAAATCAAGACCGTTGGTAAACGCTGATGCCTTTCTATTGACAAACCGTGACTCCGAAGCTTTTTTTAGGTGTCAGGTGTCAGATGTCAGGTGTCAGGAATGATGAACAGAGGCGCTGGCACCTGACACCTGACACCTGAAATCTGACAGCTGAAACCAAATAGCCATGGCAATCTTAGCAAACAACAGTCTTGATTTACACCCTGCTGGATGTCTGATGCTGACCGGATCCTAATATATGATGGCGTAAATTCTAACAAAATATCGAGGTCTCGGAACGGTGGCGCAACCTATGAAAAACATTGTTTTGGATATCCTTGAAGAAAGTATCAGGGTCAAAGACCGGTTTATAAAAGATAATATCCCCCTGATTTTGAAGGGGGCCGATATTTTGGTTTCTTGCATAACCTCCGGTCATAAAATTTTGATTTTCGGCAACGGAGGAAGTGCTGCAGATGCCCAGCATATTGCGGCCGAGTTTGTAAACCGGTTTCAGATTGAACGGCCGCCCCTTGCAGCTCTGGCGTTGACTACCGACACGTCTATAATTACAAGCATTGGAAATGATTATAATTTCGATGAGATATTTTCCAAACAGATAAGGGCTCTGGGCAAAAAGCATGATGTTGCCATAGGGATCAGTACCAGCGGAAGTTCTAAAAATGTAATCCGGGCAATTCATGCTGCCGGGAAAATCGGAATGTTTACCATTGGGCTTACCGGTCGCGGCGGAGAACTTTCCCGATGCGCTGATCTGGTATTTTCCGTAAAGTCAGAGATAACCGCAAGGATTCAGGAAGCACATATTATTTTAGGACACATTTTATGCGATCTTGTGGAACGAATACTGTTTCCGGAAAAATTCGGCAAACCATCATTATGACAAAAACATTTAAGCCAATTGATTTAAGCCGGGTGAAAACATACCCGCTATCAGAACGAAAGAGCAGGGTAGCCACGCCGGATTTTGCCAAAACCTGGCAAAAAGGGGCTTGTTTTAAAGAATTTTTTGACTGCCTTCCGGACGTGCTTGCGGGAGGACATATCAAGACCGTTATATCTTCGATTGCAACAGCCTTTAAAAACAAAAAAACCGTCGTCCTTGCTATGGGTGCTCATGTTATTAAAGTTGGACTAAACCCTGTGGTTATCGACCTTATGGAAAGAGGAATTGTCACGGCCGTTGCAATGAACGGAGCGGGGATTATTCACGATCTCGAAATTGCCATGGCCGGTCAGACATCGGAAGATGTCGCAGCATCCATCGGTAACGGCAGTTTTGGGATGGCCCATGAGACGAACTCCTTTATTAGTGATGCCACTCATCTGGCCGGACAAAACTCTGCAGGACTCGGAGAATCCGTGGGACGAAACATCATCGAAAAAAAATTGCCCTTTATGGACCAAAGCATCTTTGCGGCCGGCGCGCGTCTTGGCATACCTGTAACGGTTCATGTGGCAATCGGTACAGACACGATTCATATACATCCTGAGTTTGACCCGGAATTGACCGGCGCGGCAACCTATCGGGACTTTCGTACCTTTGCATCGGTAATCGCCACGCTGGAAGGGGGGGTTTATCTGAATGTGGGATCAGCCGTTATATTACCGGAGGTTTTTTTAAAGGCGGTAACACTTGCCCGAAACCTTGGAAATGTTATCGATAACTTCACTTCGGTTAACATGGATTTCATCAGACATTACCGTCCCGTTACAAATGTCGTGAACAGGCCTACCGCCAGAGGGGGGAAGGGATTCAACCTTACGGGTCACCATGAAATCATGCTTCCGCTCATCGCTGCCGGGGTTATAGAAAAAATCGGGTAGAAAACAACTAACCGTTCACGGGGTCAGAGGTTCAAGGTTGATTAAACAATATTGATGATTAGAGTAGGTGGTAACGTTTTCGGTCGGTAAGTGAGAAATATCCTAACGATTTACGGAATAATTGAGTTGGTGGAAATTCCAAATAACAAATCCCAAAAAACAAATAAATAACAATGACCAAAATTGATGAACTCGCAAAAAGGCGTCACTCCGGTGAAAACCGGAGTCCAGATGCTCTGCAACTGTTTATAAATACTGGATTCCGGCTTTCGCCGGAATGACAAAAAAAGGTGCTTTGGGACTTTTTGCGAGACCATCAAAATTCAAAATCCCAAACAAAAAAATAACCGCTTTGGAATTTTATGCTTGAGATTAGTGATTTTGAAAAATATGTGAATGGTTTTAAAAAATTTAGTCCGAACAAGGAATATTAATAATGCCTATTTATGAATATCATTGTAATGCGTGCGAAACAAATTTTGAATGCCTGGTTTTTGGAAATGAGCAACCGGAATGCCCGTCATGCAACAGCAAAAAGGTTAAAAAACTCATTTCTTCATGCAGCTTTTTCAGTAAGGGAAGCCATGGTCAAACGGTCAAGTCTGCCGCCTCCGATTTAGCATGCAGCGGGTGTACCGCTACCAGTTGTACGACCTGCAACCACTGATGAAAAAAACAATTAAAATCGGAACCCGGGGGAGCAAACTCGCACTCTGGCAGGCGAACTGGGTTAAATCAGCCTTAACTGCCGGTTATCCCGGTCTTTCTGTTGAACTTGTACCCATAAAAACCAAAGGAGACAAGATTCTTGATGTGGCCCTCGCCAAGGTTGGCGGCAAAGGGCTTTTTGTAAAAGAGATAGAGGAAGCACTTTTGGACGGCCATATAGACCTTGCAGTACACAGTATGAAGGATATGCCGTCTGAAATACCCAACGGTCTGTGCATCGGAGCAATTCCCCGGCGCGAAACCCCGCAAGATGTTCTGATTTCAAGAAAAGGGCTGCTCCTTTCCCAACTCAGGCAAAACGCCCGGGTCGGTACCAGCAGCCTCCGGCGTAAGGCTCAGCTTCTTCATGCCCGGCCTGATCTGCTTATATCACCTCTAAGAGGAAATCTGGACACGCGTCTTAAAAAGCTTGACGTTGAAAATTTTGATGCCATAATTCTGGCGGCGGCCGGCGTAAAACGCCTGGGCCTTGAACACAGAATCATCGAATATCTGGATGAAAAAATCATGCTGCCGGCAGTGGGCCAGGGCGCCTTGTGTATTGAAATCAGGGAAAATGATACTGAAGTTGAGTCGATTATTTTACTGCTTGAGCATTATGAAACAAGGACCGTGGTCATGGGTGAGCGGGCTTTTCTAAACCGCCTGGAAGGAGGCTGCCAGGTTCCGATTGCCGCCCACGGAAAAATCGAAGAAGACAGATTTACCCTTTGCGGTCTTGTTGCAACCGTAGACGGAACTACCTTAATTAAGGAAACCCTTTCAGGGCAAAAAGATTCATCCGAAGCTATCGGCGCAACACTTGCCGATCGTTTGATCGAAATGGGGGCAAAAACCATAATGGAAAATCTGACTTGAACAAGCCAGAGCCAAAAATATTTGCCACAGAGTTAATGAAAATTATGAAAGGTAAAGTTTATCTTGTGGGTGCCGGACCCGGTGATCCCGAATTGATCACTGTAAAAGGACTTGAATGTATCAAGAAAGCCGATGTGTTAATATATGATTATCTTGCGTCGCCGATCCTATTGAAACACGCCCGAAAACAAACCGAAATTCTCTATGCCGGAAAAAAAGGAGGATACCACACACTTTCCCAGGATGAAATTAATCTGCTGATAGCAGAAAAAGCCCGAAAAGGGTTAACGGTTACCCGGCTTAAGGGCGGCGACCCATTTATATTCGGCCGTGGCGGAGAAGAAGCAGAGATACTTGTCGAGAATGAAATCCCTTTTGAAATTGTTCCCGGCGTCACTTCGGCCATAGCAGCCCCTGCGTATGCGGGAATCCCGCTGACTCACAGAAAAATCACATGCACTCTCGCTTTTGTAACCGGACACGAAGATCCCTTAAAAGAAGAATCGAGTATTGACTGGACAGCACTTGCCAGAGGGATCGGAACCCTTGTATTTTTGATGGGAGTCAAAAACCTGCCGTATATAACAAATCGCCTTATGGGCCATGGGATGACCCCGGACACACCCGTTGCGCTTATTCGCTGGGGAACTACGCCCCGGCAGATCACTGTTACGGGAACACTGGATACGATCTCGGAGCGTGCCAAAGACGCCGGTTTCAAACCCCCTGCCGTTATTGTTGTGGGGCATGTTGTCAAGTTAAGAGAACGGTTGAAATGGTTTGAAAACCGTCCGCTGATGGGGCGCCGTATCGTTGTGACCCGTGCTCGGGAACAGGCGAGCGAACTGGTTCAGCGCCTTTCCGATCTCGGGGCCGAGTGTCTGGAATGCCCGACCATTGAAGTAGCTCCTCCGGATGATTTTAGACCGCTGGACACGGCCATCGAAAATCTTTCGACTTATGAATGGCTGATATTTACAAGCGTAAACGGCGTAAATTTTTTCTTTGACCGACTTTTTGCAAAAAACAAGGATATCCGGGCGTTACGTAATATTCGCACTGCGGTCATCGGTCCAGCAACGGCAAAAAGACTTTTTGATTTTGGGCTAAAAAGCGATATTGTCCCTGAAACCTACAGAGCCGAGTCTATTGTCAAGGCATTTGCCGGGAAGGCTTTAAAGGGTAAAAAGATACTGCTCCCAAGGGCAAAGGAGGCACGGTCCATTCTTCCTGTAGAATTGAGGCGGATGGGAGCTCTCGTCGATGAAGTCAGTGCATACCGTACCCGATCGGTTCAGGATAATACGGATCTTTTGCTGAAACGGCTTAAAGAGAAGACAATAGATCTGATAACCTTTACAAGTTCATCTACGGTAAAAAACTTTCATGCCCTTGTACCCGCCGAAAATCTCAAAAGCCTGATGCAGGATGTTACGGTTGCATGCATCGGCCCTATCACCGCCGATACTGCACGTGATCTGGGGTTTGATATTCACATTGTTGCAGAATCTTTTACCATACCGGGCTTATGCGGGGCGATTAAACAGTACTATAGTACAAAGACATATTGACATATTGACCTCTCCCTATGTCTTGGTGTATTTTTATTTAAACAGATCCATCCAGCATATTATAATGGAGTCAACATGGACAGCTATCTGGATAAGCTTCCCGAATTTGTTGATATCATCAAATCCATCAAAGAGACAATTATTACCAACATCGTATTGATCGGTCAGATACCTGCACCCACCTTTAAAGAGAAAAGACGCACCAGTGTTTTTATGGAAAGACTGGCCGACTTCCGTGTTGACGAATGCACCACCGACGGTTACCGAAATCCCATCGGCATTGTCAAGGGCACATCCGAAACAAAGCCGCCGATCTTTGTGGTTACGCACCTTGATACTATTTGGGGAACAGATATCGACCATTATTATAACATCAAGGAAAATTCGATAACCGGTGCCGGTGTTACGGAGAATTCCATCGGTATCGGTGTGCTGGTCTCATTACCGGAAATTTTTAGAAAATTAAACCTGCGGTTTGAATCCGACATCGTTCTGGCAGGTGTTATACAATCTTTGGGCAAGGGCAACCTTAGAGGCATCCGGCATCTTTTAAAAACATGGAGCACTCCCATAAGAGGTGCGGTATGCATTGAAAGTTATGATCTCGGAAGAATTAACTATTACGCTGACGGCATGATTCGATGTGAAGTTGACTGCAACATCTCTACTAATAATGGAAGGGAACACAAATTCAAACCCAATGCGATTCTGATATTAAATGAGGTGATCAATCAGATTTTAAAGCTGCGTTTGCCTCAAAGACCCCGCTCAAGGGTAATTATCGGAAGAATTTCGGGTGGCTTCAAGCACGGTATGATCGCCTCTGATGCAAGACTTGGCTTTGAAATTCAAAGCAACTCCGACAAAATGGTAAGATCGATTTTTAACGACATCAAAGATATTTTAGAAGGGATCCGTCACGAATATGAAGTTGATCTGAAGCTGAAAACATTGAGCAATATTCATGCGGCAAAAATAAAATTTAATCATCCGTTGGTAAAAAGCACGATAGAGGTTATGAGAAAACTTGAGTTAACCCCCATAAGCGAACCGAGTGAATCCGAACTTTCAATTTTTCTTTCACGAAAAATACCGGCGGTCACCCTGGGAATTACCCGGGGAGAAAACCATCAACATACTGATGCCACAGCCGAAATTGAACCCATGTTTAAAGGGATCGCACAGATTATCGGAGTAATTATGGCCATTGACAACGGGGTGTGCGATGAAGAGTACCTGGCTTGAAAAAAATACATTCCATTATTCTGAATTTAACGATCTGGGCAGGCTTGTAGAGGAAAAACAAAGAAAAAATTTGAAAATTTCTCTATGCCTGCCCACGTTAAATGAAGAAAAGACCATAGCGAAAGAAATTCTGATAGTAAAATCAGAGTTAATGACCCGCTACCCGCTTCTGGATGAGATTGTTGTTATCGATTCCGAGTCAACAGACAAAACCAGAGACATTGCCAGATCATATGGCGCCGATGTTTATAAAGCAACGGAAATCTTACCTGATCTTGAACCGTTCAGAGGTAAAGGTGAAAATCTCTGGAAAGCCCTTTATGTTACCAAGGGGGATATCATCGTTTACATTGATGCAGACATAAAAAATATTCATCACAGGTTTGTATATGGCCTTTTAGGGCCGCTTATTCTTTTTGATAATATTAAATACGTAAAGGCCTTTTATGACAGACCCATCGCTATCGGAAAAAGTAAAATCAGGCCCACCGGCGGCGGTCGAGTAACCGAACTTGTGGTCAGGCCCCTTTTTTCTCTTTTTTTCCCGGAACTCACACAGATTTTACAACCGTTATCGGGTGAATATGCCGGATTTCGAGAAATATATGAAGCAATTCCATTCCCCATAGGGTACGGGGTCGAAACCAGCATGATTCTGGATATTTATGAAAAATGGGGACTGGACGTCATTGCTCAGGTTGATCTTGACAGGCGGATTCACAGAAATCAGGATACTAGGGCATTGGGAAAAATGGCGTTTGTTATTCTTATGACATTTATCAATCGCAAAAAAAAATTAGGATTAATTGATATCAAAGAAGATCTTTGTAATGAGATGATACAATATAATCTTATAAAAGACAAATACAAACCGGATATTTTTCAAATTGAAGGGAACGAGAGACCGCCGATTATAGAAATTCCGGCCTATCGGGAAAAATTTAAAAAATAACCTTGACGGTTTCGTAAAAAGTCCAACTTCTGCGTTGTGCTGCATTTCGCAATCATT
>CAZIIV010000100.1:0-10416 GCA_964539365.1 uncultured Desulfobacteraceae bacterium
AATGATTGCGAAATGCAGCACAACGCAGAAGTTGGACTTTTTACGAGACCGTCAATAACAAATGACCAATCGAGTACCATATGTCAACAAAAAATGCATATCCCCGGGAAGATCCATCAGGGAAACGTCAAAGTCAACCCTAACTTATTCAGATAGAAGCGATTTGCTTTCCCGGATATGGTACTAAAATCCAAAATCACAACACTCAAACACCAAACAATATCAAGATTTCAAATTCCAATTACCAAAATATATCAATCACTTATTGAATATATCGCCGTCATTCTATCTGTTTTGAATTTTGAATTTTGATGAATTCGCAAAAAGTCATAAAATACCGTTTTCCGTCATTCCGGCGAAAGCCGGAATCCAGTCTTTTCAAGAAGTTGTAGAGCATCTGGACTCCTCCCGGACTCGATCCGGGATCTGCCGGAGTGACGACTTTTTGCGAGTTCATCAATTTTGGTCATTGAGTTTTTTTGAGATTTGTAATTTGGTGCTTGGAATTTTCATGATTTTCATAAGCCGGCAACTTTATTTATTCCGAGCAATTACATGTTTAAATGGAGTGGCCTTGGAATATCCATAGTGTACGTAAATGGGTCACGGTGGTACATACACACCTCGAAGGATACTTAAATACTGTACGGGATTCATATCCTGAATGGTTTATGCAATATGAATGGCATTAAGAACAATATATGGTGTATATTTAAATAGATAAATCTATATATATTGCCAGACCGAAATGGAATTGTGAAGTTTAGAAATTTATAGATGAGTTTTCCCAAAAGTTCTTGACAAGGATAATCTTAATTGTTATCTAATCGTTTTGATTTCTCTTTTCAATCTATCTTATTGATTTTATAGAAAATTTACGTATCAGGTCATTTCGGATTTTAAATCACGGTGTTTCGTGGTTTTGTGAAAAACAGGTGGAAACTTTTTATGATTAATACAAATTATGGCCTTTAGTGCTGGAATCAAGAAGGGAGGTGCGAAAAGCTAAGAAATTGTACCGGAGATTGTTGGAAGAAGTTAACATATTGAACATTTATCAAAAAACCAGGAGGTAAGTAAATGCCAAGTTTTGTAATTGCTGAAAAATGCGATGGCTGCAAAGGCGGGGACAAGACCGCTTGCATGTACATTTGCCCAAACGACCTGATGGTTCTGGAGCCCAATGAAATGAAGGCTTACAATCAAGAACCGGATCAGTGCTGGGAATGTTTTTCATGCGTAAAGATCTGCCCCACACAAGCAATTGAGGTCAGAGGTTATGCCGATTTTGTTCCGCTGGGAAGCAGCATTATTCCGATGCTCGGAACCGAGGATGTGATGTGGACCTGTAAATTCAGAAACGGTGTCATCAAGCGCTTTAAGTTCCCCATCCGGACAACCCCGGAAGGCGCCGCCAATGCTTATTTGGATCTGGCAGGCAAGGACCTTGACAGTGAATTGCTTTCCACCGAGGAAGCAGACGGCAAACAGATGCCAACACCCACAACCGTCTAAACAGACTATGGTTTGTGAAATCGAATAATTTGTGAAACCGAGTAAAATGATTAATCATGAATATCTAATTTAAGGAGGATGTAATATGGCATTACCAAATAAACCTTTGGGAGAACTTAAAGCAGTCAAGGATCCTGAAGTTGAAGAGCGTGAAGTAGACATCCTGATTGTGGGCGGCGGAATGGCGGCCTGCGGGACTGCTTTCGAGATCAAAAAATGGGCGCCTGACAAGAAAATCCTGCTGGTGGACAAGGCCGCCCTTGAGCGAAGCGGTGCTGTTGCCCAGGGTCTTTCAGCGATTAACACCTTTATCGGTGAAAATACACCGGAGGATTATGTCCGAATGGTCCGCAACGACCTGATGGGTATTGTCCGTGAAGACCTTATATATGACCTTGGCTGTCACGTTGATGATTCCGTATTCCTGTTTGAGGAATGGGGTCTTCCCATGTGGAAACTGTCAGACGACGGGAAGAAACTTGACGGTAAAAAGGGTCAAAAGCAGGGTACATTAAAAGACGGTGCCAAACCGGTACGTACCGGCAAATGGCAGATCATGATCAACGGCGAGTCTTACAAAAGGATTGTGGCCGAGGCTGCCAAGCTGGCTCTCGGAGATGAAAATATCCTTGAGCGTGTGTTTATCGTTAAGCTGCTTCTGGATGCAAACGAGGAAAACCGGATCGCCGGTGCGGTGGGTTTCTCTGTCCGTGAGAACAAAGTTTATATCATCAAATGCAATACATGTATGGTGGCATGCGGCGGCGCAGTTAACATTTATCAGCCCCGAAGCGTGGGTGAAGGTAAAGGCCGTGCCTGGTATCCGATCTGGAACGCAGGTTCCACGTATACCATGTGCATGGAAGTCGGTGCAGAGCTTTCCATGATGGAAAACCGTTTCACCCCGTCACGGTATAAAGACGGTTATGGTCCAGTGGGTGCATGGTTCCTGTTGTTCAAGGCCAAAACACTCAACGGTCTGGGCGAGGGGTATGTGGGAAGTGATGCGGCCAATGCAGAGCTCGAGAGATACGCGCCTTACGGAACCGCCGCCATTACACCGACCTGCCTGCGGAACCATCTGATGCTTTTTGAGATGAAAGAAGGCCGCGGCCCGGTTATGATGGATACGATTACCGCCCTGAAAGAATTGGGCGGCAAAGTCGACAAGAAAGAGCTCAAGGCCCTTGAGTCAGAAGCCTGGGAGAACTTTCTCGATATGACCTGCGGACAGGCCAACCTGTGGTGCGGAACCAATACCGAGCCGGACAAGAAAAACTCCGAGATTATGCCCACTGAGCCGTATCTGCTGGGATCACATTCCGGCTGCTGTGGTCTGTGGTGCTCCGGCCCTGATTTCGATTGGGTACCCGATGCTTACAAAATCAAATATAAAGATAAGGTATACAACCGTATGACCACGGTGAACGGACTGTTTACCTCCGGCGACGGTGTGGGATGCTCCGGCCATAAGTTCTCGTCAGGGTCTCATGCCGAAGGACGGATGGCGGCCAAGTCCATGGCCAGATTTGTCCGTGACAATGCCGACTTTACACCGACGATTAGCCAGTCCAATGAAGAGTTGGTGGATATCGTTTACAAACCGGTGAGGACTTTCCTTGAGCATTGTGATTATACTACTGCCATCGATATCAATCCCAATTATCTCAAACCGGACGGGATGACCTATCGTTTGATGAAAGCAACCCACGAGTATGGCGCGGGTACGGCCACCTTTTATGCAACCAATACCAAAAGTCTTGAGATTGTCATGGAAAAGCTCGAGATGATGCGTGAAGACTGTGAAAAACTGGCTGCCGGTGATGTCCACGAGCTGATGCGTTGCTGGGAAATCCACCACCGTATCTGGACGGTGGAATCTCATCTGCGTCACATCCAGTTCCGAAAAGAGACGCGTTACCCCGGATTCTATTATCATACCGACTATCCGGGCCAGGATGATGAAAACTGGTTCTGCTTTACGAATTCAAAGTTTGACCCCAAAGCCGGAACCTGGGATGTATTCAAGAAAGACTATATCCAGATTATTCCTGATTAATGATGGACATGCGATAGCATAATCAGACATACCTCCAGGTGTCTAAACGACGCCTGGAGGTTTTTATTAATTTGATACCCTTTTTTAAAACCCCTGAACTTCAGAACTCCTGACACACAGGAATTGGTTGATATCAAACGATTATATTATTAAATCCGGAGTAATGAAGTGCTGGAGCATTACTCCATCACCCCATCACTCCATCTTGAAATTATCATTCAATAATCCAAACAATATTCGGAACTCTATGCAGGCCCGATAGATGTCAGGATTTCTGAATTTATATTGCACGGAGGGATAGCATGACAGAACATAAAGCAGGCCCTGCTAATGGAAGTATTCTGGTTGTTGGAGGAGGGATCAGCGGGCTGACCACAACCCTCGAAGCTGCTGAAGTGGGTTACGAGGTGTTTTTGGTCGAAAAAAATCCTTACCTGGGCGGAAGAGTGGCACAGCTAAATCAATATTTCCCTAAGCTATGCCCTCCAAGCTGTGGACTGGAAATTAATTTCAGGAGAATTAAGGATAACCCTAACATAAAGGTTTTTACACTGGCAGAGGTTGAAAAGGTCGAGGGGACACCCGGCAACTATGATGTTACCATAAAGTTGAGCCCAAGATATGTTAATGAAAACTGTACCTGCTGTGGTGACTGTGAGGCGGCCTGCCAAACCGAAATTTCCAGCGATTTTAATTTTGGAATGAATAAAATCAAGGGCGCTTATCTGCCCTTTGAAATGGCTTTTCCGGCCCGTTATGTGATTTCACCCCGGATTATCGGCACCGAGGACGGCAAGCGGTGTAAGGACGCCTGTAAATACGATGCCGTGGATCTTGACATGGAAGCCAAAACCATGAGCCTGAAGGTGGGAGCCATTGTTTGGGCCACCGGCTGGGAGCCTTATGACGCCACCAAGATAGATAATCTTGGGTTCGGACAATATCCGAACGTGATTACCAATATGATGATGGAACGGCTTGCATCTCCCAACGGACCCACCAAAGGGAAAATTATCCGGCCGTCGGATAACAAGGAACCCGAAACTATCGGTTTTGTTCAATGCGCCGGGTCACGAGACGAAAATCATCTTCCCTATTGTTCTTATATTTGCTGCATGGCATCTCTGAAACAGGCCACCTACATCCGGGAACGCTACCCTGATGCCAAGGTATATATTTTTTATATCGATGTAAGAGCGCCCGGCCAGCGCTATGAGAAGTTTTACCAGAAGATCAAAGAAGATGAAAATGTCTTTTTAATCAAAGGTAAAGTCGCTGAAGTGACTGAAGATCCGGGAACGGGCAATATCACCGTGGTTGCAGAAAATGCCGTAACCGGTGAAAAAATCAGGCAGACTGTCGAAATGGCTGTCCTTGCCACCGGGATGCAGCCCACAACTGCAACCGTCAAACTGCCGGCCGATCTGAAATATAACGATGACGGCTTTATCATCAATGATTTTGAAAAAGGCGGTATGTTTGCAGCAGGATGCGCCAATAAGCCGGCGGATGTGGTTTCGTCAAACCAGAATGCTACCGGTATGGCACTTAAAGCGATTCAAACCCTGGTGAAGAGGTAGGAGGTTATCCATGGACAAAAAATATGGTGTATATATCTGCACAGGTTGCGGCATCGGGGATACCCTTGACATGGAAGATCTGTGTGAAGTTCCTGAAGAAGAAGGTTTTCCTGTTAAAACTCATCCGTTTCTTTGCGGCAAGGAAGGGGTTGAACTGATCAAGAAGGACATTGCTGAAAACGGCATAAACACACTGGTTATCGCCGGCTGTTCCCGACGGGTTAATTTTGATGTCTTTAAATTTGACGGATGTATTGTGGACCGGGTTAATTTGAGAGAACAGGTGGTCTGGTCTCATCCCAGATCAGAATTTCCGGCGCTTACCGAAGAACAAAAAGATGATGAAGAGCACTTTGATCGCGTTCAGATGCTGGCCGAAGATTATCTGAAAATGGGGATGGCAAAAGTTAAAAAAATCAATTTGCCGGAGCCGTACAAGCTTGAAACCCTGTGCAGGAAAATTCTGGTTATCGGCGGCGGCATCACCGGTATTTCCACTGCTCTTGATGCGGCCAAAGCCGGTTATGAAGTGACCGTGGTTGAAAAAGAACCTGCTTTGGGCGGATATGCGGCTAAAGTTCGCAAACAGTTGCCCATTCAAGAGCCTTATGATAATCTCATTCCGCCGGTCATTGACGCCAAAATCAAAGAACTCGAGGCGTATGACAATATTACCGTTAAAACCGGAACCGTGGTTGCCCGCATTGCCGGTCAGCCCGGAGATTTTACGGTAACATTTAAAAAGCCGGGAGAAAAGATTAAGTTTGACGTTCCGTATCCTCTTCCGGAAGAGATGAAACTTGATGAAAACGGCAAAGAACTGGATGTTGAAGCACAACATCAACGGTACCTGGAATACAATGAAGGCAGACTTGACATTTTACAGCTGGATCCGGATGGTGAAAAGTACGGAGCCGTGGTACTGGCTGCAGGATGGCGGCCGTACACGCCTAAAAAAGATGAATTCGCACATCTCGGATTCGGCGAACTGCCGGATGTGGTAACCAACCATCAGTTTGAGGAAATGGCAGCCAAGGGCAAGATCACCACCTCAGACGGCAAGGACGCCAAATCGGTTGTTTTTATCCAGAGTCCGGGTAAAGGCGAGGATGATGCCGACTTTAAATATTGCGGTTCGGTCACCAGCCTGGTCTCTCTCAAGCAGGCCAAGTATGTGTGCGAAGATTATGAGGACGGAAAGGCCTATATCTTTTACCAGCATATGCGGACCCCCGGACTTTTGGAAAACTTTTACAAAAATCTACAGCAGGATGAGAGCATCTTCATGACCAAAGGTGAAGTGGTCGGTGTCTCCAAAAACGGTGACGGCATGATTGTGGAAGCGGAAAATACGTTGCTGGGTGAAAAGATCAAGGTCAAGGCCGATATGGTGGTTTTGGCCACCGGTATGGTGCCGGTTACGGTGGATAATCCGGTGGTCAATATGGCATATCGTCAGGGACCGGCTTTCCGTGATATCGATCTTTTTGAAGGATACTGTGACTCTAATTTCATCTGCTTTCCTTATGAAACCCAACGAACCGGTATTTATGCTGCCGGCGCGGTTCGACGCAGCATGACCATGGAAGAGTCCATTGAAGATGCAACCGGAGCCGCTCTTAAAGCGATTCAGTGTATCGAATCGACTAACCGAGGTGTTTCCGTGCATCCCAGGTCCGGCGACATGACAATTCCGGATTTCTTCTTCCAGAGATGCACCCAGTGCAAGCGATGCACGGATGAATGCCCGTTTGGTGCCCTGGATGACGATGCAACCGGTACGCCTAAGCCCAATCCCACCCGCTGCCGGCGGTGTGGTACCTGCATGGGCGCGTGTCCCGAACGGATTATCGGCTTTGCCGATTACAATATCGACAGTGTGGGATCCATGGTCAAAGCCATCGGCGTACCTTCTGAAGATGATTATGAGGAGCCCCCTTTCAGGATCGTCGGGTTTGTATGTGAAAACGATGCCTATCCGGCTCTGGACATTGCCGGTTTGAATCGGATCAGCTATTCGGCAGAGGTCCGGTTTATTCCGATTCGGTGTCTGGGGTCCATGAACGTGATCTGGATTAAGGATGCTCTTGCCCAGGGCATGGACGGGGCTTTTCTCCTGGGCTGCAAACACGGCGATGACTACCAGTGCCATTTTGTCAAAGGGAGTGAGCTTGCAGACATCAGAATGAAAAAAATCGGCGAAGCCCTGGCGAGTCTGGCACTGGAAGAAGAACGGGTGGCCCAATTCGAAGTTGCCATTGATGACTATGACAAACTCCCCAAAATGATCAATGATTTTGTGGAGATGATTGAAGATCTCGGCCCCAACCCGTTTAAGGGATTCTAGTGATTGATAATTTTCGATTGACGATTGAAGATTAATTTTTCAATCGTCAATCGTCAATCGTCAATATTTAATATAATGAGGAGGTACTCTTATGACGGATAAATACCTGATCGAGCCTGATGTAAACTTTATTAAAGAAGTCGTCGGGCTCGGGGGGGACACTCTGAAAAAGTGCTTTCAATGTGCGACATGTTCGGTAGTCTGCCCTATTTCTCCTGACACCAAACCGTTCCCCAGAAAGGAGATGATTGCCGCATCATGGGGATTAAAGGACAGGCTGGTCAACAATCTGGACATTTGGTTGTGCCATCATTGCGGGGATTGTACCACTATGTGTCCTCGCGGCGCCAAACCGGGTGAAGTGCTGGCCGCTGTTCGTTCTTACGCGATTACGGATTATGCGGTACCCAAGGCCATTGGAAAAGCGGTTAACGATCCCAGAAAGCTTCCCATCCTTATGGGGATTCCGGTGGTTATTTTTCTGGTGCTGGGCCTCATAACGGGTCTGCTCGATTTTTCACCGCCATTGGGGGAACACGGGATCGCACATCATTTGTTCTTTTCCTCATGGCTGGTGGATTTGATTTTCGTGCCGTTGTCCATATGGGCGGTGGTGATTTTCGGCATTGGATTAAAAAGATTTATCAATGAGATCCACGAAAATGCGCTTCTGGAAGGAAAAACTCAAAAGAAAGAACTCAATTACTTTGAGTTGCTCAAGGCCCTATGGAAGATATTGCCGATCATATTAAAACATGATAAATTTGTAGAGTGTGATGAAAACAGTGATCGGGCGACCCCTCATTTGATGGTATTCTGGTCATTTATCGGGCTTTTTATCGTGACCAGCATATTTTTTGTGGTGCTGTATGGTTTTCAACAGCATGGTCCCTATTCACAGTTAAATCCGGTGAAGTGGCTTGCAAATGTCAGCGGGGTTGCCCTGGTTATCGGCAGCGCCCTGCTGATTAAAAACCGTCTGGTCAAGGCCAAGACCGATCAGACCTCGAGCTATCCGGACTGGCTTCTTCTGGGACTTGTTTTCGGACTCGGAGTCACCGGTTTGCTTACCGAAGCGACACGACTTGCAGGTTTGGCAGGTTTGACCTATTTTATGTACTTTGTCCATCTTGTTTTTGTGTTCGATCTGTTCGCATTTTTACCGTTTTCAAAGCTGGCCCATATTGTCTACCGAAGCGCGGCCATGGCCTATAATGAGTATTCGGAAAGGCAATAGAAATAGTATGAGAATTTCCTTTTTTGGACACAGACCCGCCTGCCACTGCAAGGCACGAGCGGGCAGGTGAACACAGATTGTCAAGATTCTTAAATTGCAAAATAACAGTATTATCTGTGTATATCTGCGAAAAGCTGCCTGCCCCGTAGGTCCGGAAGATCGTACTGGGGCGTCCTGTTTAACTTGATAACATTGAAAAACATATAAAAAAAGGGAGACAATTTTGTCTCCCTTTTTTTAATCCGTGCGGATGTTGAGTCACCTGCTGAGCACTGAGCCCCTTAACGATTTATTTTTTTTCGCCGGTTGCGGCCCCGTGCATCTTGATTTCAACTTTTTCGGTTAGCCCTTCGTAGTACTCTCTGAGGATTTCAATAACTTCGTCCCGTCCAAAGTGATCAGGAATCTCTCCGCCTTCCGAAAGCAGTTTTCTGAGCATGGTTCCGGAAAGAAGAACCCTGTCTTCCTTGCCATGGGGGCAGGTTTTGAGTGACGCCATGCCGTCACATTTATGGCAGTAGAATGTCCAGTCGATTTTTAAGGGTTTGCAGAGCAGTGCTTTGCCCGGTTCTTCAGGTTGCGGGATCTTGTCAAAAATGGTCTGGGCTTCGAACATGCCGTAGAAATCGCCTACGCCCGCATGGTCCCGTCCGATAATCATGCGGGAGCATCCGTAGTTTTGACGGAAGGTTGCGTGCAAAAGGCCTTCTCTGGGTCCGGCATACCGCATGTCAAGGGGGTAGCCGCCCTGAACTACAAATTTGTCTACGAAATAGTTTTTCACAAGTGCATCGATACATCTTACGCGAACATCGGCAGGAATGTCTCCGGGTTTCAGGTTGCCCACCAGAGAGTGAATAAATACGCCGTCACACACTTCCACGGCAATCTTACAAAGGTATTCGTGTGATCGGTGCATGGGATTTCTGAGCTGCAGGGCGGCAATTTCGCTCCACCCTTTTTCCTCAAAAATTCTTCGGGATTCCTCAGGCCTCATATAGATACCGGCATACTTGGTGGGAAATCCACCTTCACTCAGCACCTTGACCGGGCCGGCAAGGTTGAATTCATTTTGAGCCATGACCATCTGGACGCCCGGATGATCTTCACCGGCGATCTTCCAGAACTCTTCGGTGGAGGGGGTGCCTTCTCCCATATATACATTTTCACATTCAAACTTTTTGTCGGCTTCGGTGTTTTCATATTTTTCCGTAACCTTCATGGTTCCCATAATTTCATTAATTTCCGGGTCGCACAAAGCGATTTCATCACCTTCGTTGATGTCTTTGGCGTCCGCCAGGTTCACGGAAAGGGTCACGGGAATGGGCCAGAAGGTTCCGTCGGCAAGCAGGAAATTTTCGCAGACCCCTTTCCAGTCCGCTTTGGTCATAAAGCCGGTCAGCGGGCTGAATCCGCCGATACCCATCATGATAAGGTCACCGACTTCACGATGAGACAGGTTGAGCTTTTTCAGCCCTTGGGCTTTTTTCTTTTCTGCTTCAAGTTCAGCGCCTTCAAGCAAGCAGCAGGTCAATCCCTTGCCGCCATGTGGTGGAATTAAATTTGACATTTGTTACCGTCTCCTTTCATCTTTTTATTTTAATAATAAATGGTTTTTCCACGCCATTTCAATTTCTCCAAACGAAAACTTTTAATAATGAAAAGATCATTTGTCAAG
>CAZIIV010000101.1:0-9979 GCA_964539365.1 uncultured Desulfobacteraceae bacterium
TACTCATCCACGATTTTCTTGGTTTGCAACAGTCCCTCGACTTCCCTTATTTCGAGAACCCACCAGTCACACCCAATCTCTTTCAGGAGAGAAAGACGGTCTTGAATATCTTCCTTTTTTTCCGGTGGAATATGTCCCTGGCCCGGGATTTCGGTATGGTAAATATGAGCGTTACATACCCTGTCCGCATGCGGGGTGACAAAATCCTCGACCGTATATTGCTGGCTTTGTACGGATGCGCACGCATGCGCATGCCCGATATCCAGAGTAACGTCGGCCCCGCTTCTGCGGATCAGCTTTTCAAAAAGATTGGGCTTGCTGGTCCACCCCCAGATCAGATTTTCAAGACAAACCCTAACGCTCATGGCCCGGCCGTAGTCAACCAATTGTCTTAAATTATCGATGGTGGTCTCCCAGGAAAAAGGTTCCATGGAGTCATGGCCAAGGCCGATGTGCAGGGTTACATGTCTTCCCCCTACTTTGGAAATAAAACGGATCACCCGGCAGAAAAGGTCCTTGGCCGCTTGGGCTTTTACGGGATCGTCATGGCCCAGGTCAATGCGGTCAAATGGACAGTGAAACCGAACTTCAAGAGGTCCCAGGGCCGATAGGTCCCTGACCCATTTTGATTCCTGTGCGGGGGTTTCGGGGAGGTGTTTCAGGTCAAAAGAAAAATCAATGCCCGAAAACCCATATTCACGGGCGAAATTTTTAAGTTTTTCCGTGTCTGAAAAAAAATTGCACATGGCCAGTTTGGGCATTGCCGGCCGTTGACCGGCCGCCGCCTCCAAGTCTGTCAAAAGCTTTTTCATGTTCAGCCCGTAAAGTAGCGCAACCTTTCAATTAGTCAAACTGGAATATCCGATACAAAAAACGGTTTTCATAGAAAAAACCGATTTAATGCCTGAAAACTGCCCGATTCGAGACGGTTTCCAAGCCGGGCATCCTAAAAAAGCACTGCTCCTATAACCTGTTGCTGCGCATCAAATACCGTTTCGGAGTTTCTGCGGAAGCCTTTTTATACCGTTTAAACGAACTCGACTTGATTGGTCCGTCCCTCATAGAGCCATGGAAATCGATCAGGTTTTAAAGCGTTGGAGGGTGATCAAAAAATAAACCATAGTCCACAGTACTCGGCCCCGAGCTTTATTTGCGTGCATAAAAACTTGTGCACCATGCACAGAAAACTGTGCATAACGCAGTGCTGGTATTTTAAATTATACGTAAATTCAGAAGGTTAATATCTGGCACGGACCTTGAATATTTATAAGACAAACATACTATGATTTGGCAGTTGATATAGATATCTAATGGATTTGAATGCTGGTCCAGAATTCGACAATGGTTCAGAAATAGCAGGACAGTCGCAAAGGGCATAGAGGACTTAAAGGAAAAACTTGTGGCCGAATAAGGTTAGGAGAACTGAATGACTAAGAAACAGGAATCCCCACAACTCATTCCGCCCCACGGAGGGTTTCGTGATCTGAAATCCTATCAGATGGCGGAGATTGTTTATGATGCTACGGCAGTGTTTTGCGACCGATTCATTTCAAAGCGTTCGCGAACACATGATCAGATGGTGCAAGCGGCGCGGAGCGGAAAGCAAAATATTGCCGAAGGCAGCATGGCTTCCGGCACCTCAAAAAAAACCGAACTCAAACTCGTCGGTGTGGCACGGGCAAGCTTGGAAGAATTGCTGCTGGATTTTCAGGATTATCTGCGCCAGAAAGGGCTGGCCCTTTGGGGCAAGGATCACCCGAAAGCGCAACAAGTTCGAGGGCTTTGCTACAGAAAGAATAGGTCCTATTTGACCTATAAGCCCTATATTGAAGATTCTCCTCCTGAGATTGCTGCGAATACCATGGTCTGCCTGATTCACCAGACCGACTATTTGCTTGATCAACAACTGAGGACTTTAGAAACAGAATTCTTGAGTGAGGGAGGATTCACGGAAAAACTTTATCATACCCGATTACATATGCGAAATCGGAGAAGAAAGAAATGAACTGCATTTCGATTTTCACGAGGGTTTTTATCAACCGGCAGATAGGTTGTTTCAAATCCAAAACCTTCCAGAAATCGGCATACTTCCAGAACTGCCGGATGCTCAATTCTTACGTTCGTCCTCCTGACACCTGACACCTGAAACCAGACCTTCGAATTCCGATGGAAAGTAATAAATGACCGCTGTTAACCAACATCAGTGAATTACACACCTTGCTTTGTTTTTTTTTCGGCAGTGGATACTAAGAAGTCGAGCATGGCCCGGCATAACGGGGAGACGTTTCTTCTTTTGTCTCTGATCAGATAAAATTTTCTCTGCATGGTCAGGTTTTCTATTTTTAAGGCCTTGAGTATTCCTGTTTTAAGTTCCGTATCAATGGCTCTTGATGACAGAATCGATATGCCAAGACCCGATTTTATGCCCTCTTTGACCGCTGTAGAAGAACCCAGCCGCGCTACGATATTCAGGGAATTGATATCTTTTGTCACCGGCATCTTAAGATACTCTTCAATGATTTTGAGCGTGCCTGAACCGGTTTCCCTTAAAATAAGCGGTTCATTAGATAAATCTTCAAAGGGAACTTGCTGTTTGCCGGCCCATTTGTGTTCCGCGGGAACCGCCAATACCAGTTCATCTTTCCACAGTTCACGGCATATGAGATTCTCACTCGTACTTTTCGATCCAACCACGCCCAGTTCAAAATTACCATTCATTACCCGTTGTTCGATGTCGCTCGTGTCCGAAACCGTCAAGGTAACCGTTACAAACGGATATTTTTCTCGAAAATATTCTAAGATTTTAGGGAAGATATATTCTCCGGGAATGGTGCTGCCGCCGATATCAATTTCCCCTTTTTTTATTCCGAGAAAACCCTGCATTTCATTACATGCATGATTTTTCATCTCCAGCAACACACACGCATGGTTGTAAAGGAGTTTGCCTGCCGCAGTGGGTACCACCTGCCTGCCCAAACGATCCAGAAGTTGAGTCCCGATCCTGCTCTCAAGCGTGGCGATCCTTTCGCTGACCGAAGGCTGCGCCAGAAAAACAGCATGGGCGGCTTTTGAAAAACTTTTCAGCTCGACCACCTTGCAAAATATTTCTAAATGCCTGAAATCAAAATCTATAGACGTCATTTTTTGAGCGAAAGCCTTGCAATCAGGTGTTAAGTGCCAGGTGTCAGGTGTCAGGTGTCAGGAATCGCCAGACCTGAAACCTGAACACTGACACCTGAAACCTACATGTCCCCTGACACCTGAAACCAAAAAGTCTTGGATAGCAATTAACAAACTGGTAATGCACCCTGCAAAAAAAGACCCGTAATTAAAAATGGTTTAACTTTGAATACGTACCACATCCGAAGCACGAACCAGAATCGCCTTTGTTTTCAATTCAGGGAGTACGTCCCGTAGAATATCATATGTAACGTCATGGGGGTGTGCGATGCCGATGGCTTCACCATGAGTGTTGGCGATGTGTATGAGCCGGTATATTTGTTTTCGAATAAAATCGCGTTCCTGAATATGATCTATGAATACGTCCTTTTGCGCAAAAGGTACCTGTAATAACTGAGCGGAGGGTTTGCATAATGTTTCGGTTGTGGTACGGCTGTCGATAAAAAAGAGCCTTCGTTTTTTCAAAACAGAAAAAATTTGGTACAGCTGGGTCGAAACCGTGGTCATTTTTGAACCCATGTGGTTGTTTACCCCTTGAATAAAAGGAACAGAATCCAGGTCTTTGTCGAGCTGGTTGATGAGTTTATCCGGAGACATTGAGGTCAGAAGCGCACCGGGTCCCGGGTTAACCATGGGATATTCATTGGGTTCCATGGGCAGATGGAGCATCACTTCGAACCCTTTTGAATGTACGGATTTGGCGATGCTTTTCTGAAAAGGGCTGTAAGGAAGTATGGAAAACGTAAAAACCGCATCCAGTCCAAGAAATTTTTCTACAATTTCTTTGTCATAGCCGATATCATCGATAATAATCGCTATTTTAGGTAATTTTTTCGGGATTGCAGGCACCGCTTTTGGTATGGGTTTGTGGGGCGGCACCTCCTTTTCAGGATAGACTTCAAACCGGGGTATTTTTGTTGCCCGGGGTTTTACAACGGGTTCCACAGGGTGTTTTCGCAATAATAAGTGACGGGTAAGGACGCCGGCAATAATGACAAGAATTATCAGAACGCCAAGCCCGGCAACGGCCCTCATCAGATTGGTTTTCGGCGACTTTTTTTTATTCGGTTTTCTTTTGGGTTTGTTTTGCCGCCTGATTATTTTTTTAGCCATGGGGTACTAAATATTTGTCTAAGTATATATAATCATAGGAGTAAATTTTTAAAATACATGATAGCAACTGATTAGCACATGATACTGGATACTGGTCTCTGGATACTGGATTTATAAAGGATTTTTTCCATTTATATCCGGCATCCAGAATCCAGCGACCAGCATCTCTACGCTACAAGCAACGTAGGTATTCTACCACCATAAACTTATTGGTTTGAAATACTGGCTTCGCTAGTTATTCCCTTTGAAGATTTCATAACTTAAAAGGATGTCAAGGGCGCGCACAACCTGATTGTCAGACAACAATTGATCGAGCTCAAGATGACCGTATCTGTTTTCAGGGGATTTGATTTTCTGTTTGTTCTTGTCTCCCTGTTGTTTTTTCCCGGATTCTGTTTGGATGCCTTGACGTTGCTCGGGACTTGCTTCGAGATGATTTTTAAGATCTTTTTCTTTTATTACATAGTCACCGTCACCCATTTCATTTTTATCCGTAAATCTTTCATTGACAATGATATCAGGCTCAATGCCTTTGGCCTGGATCGAGTGCCCGTTGGGGGTGTAATATCTGGCGATGGTCAATTTCAGGCCATACCCCTCTCTCAAGGCCTCTACGGTCTGGACCGAGCCTTTTCCAAAGGAAGCGGTTCCCAGTATAAGGGCTCGCTTATGGTCCTGGAGCGCACCGGCCACGATTTCCGATGCACTGGCACTTCCGCCGTTTATCAAGACAACCATGGGATAATTTCGCTCTGTACCGTTGGGCGCTGCTTCGAAAATTTGAGTGTTTTTTTTCAGACGTCCTTTGATCGAAAGAATTTTTCCTTTTTCAAGAAAAAGATTCGAAATCTCGATAGACTGGTTAAGAAGTCCACCCGGGTTGTCGCGAAGATCCAGGATAAGGCCCTTTAAAGGTATTTTCCCCGACTCGAGCCGTTTCAGCTCTGTTACCATATCCTCCGTGGTATTATCCCTGAAATTTGTGATCCAGATGTATCCGTATCCGGGTTTCAAGACGATGGATCTTACGCTTTCAACGGGTATAACATCCCGAATCAGTTTGATATCCATCGGTTCATCAACCCCTTCCCGTTTTATGGTTACAACAACTTCAGTTCCTTTGGGGCCTCTGATCATTTTTACGGCATGTCGTAATTCCGTGGCCGGTTTGCCATCGACTTTGACGATGATATCACCGGCTTTTATTCCGGCCTTATAGGCCGGGGTTCCCTCGATAGGAGAAACCACTGTGACGAAACCGTTTCGCATGGTGATACTAACGCCGATTCCGTTAAACTCGCCCTGGGTATCCAGTTGAAGCTCTTTAAATTCATCAGGGGGCAGCAATGAAGAATGGGGATCAAGGCTGTGGACCATTCCCTGGATAGCCTTTTCGATCATTTGTTTTGAATCGACCGGGTCAACATAGTTTTTTTCAACCAGTTCAATAACATCGGAAAATAATTTCAGGCCTTTATACGTCTCTTCTCCGTTGGCCGAAAGATCATGGTAGAAGCCGAATCCTATGACCCAGAATATAACTCCTATTACTATTACCAACCCCAGATTGACGTTTCGCTTCTGCTTGATGCTCATATGGTTACCCCTTTTTAATCCATTTTAACGGGTCCATGGGTTTTCCGTGATGGCGCACTTCAAAATGGAGGCTCGGGCCGATCATGGATCCTGAATCTCCAACCGTGGCAACAACATCTCCCATATCTATAGTGTCTCCTTCTGACGCGAAGAGTTCTTCGGCATGGGCATAGACCGTATAATAATTTTCCCCATGATCAATGATGATCATGTTTCCGTACCCTTTGAACCAGTCGGCATAAAGGATCTCTCCGCCAAAAACAGCGCGGATCGGTTCGCCTCTGTCCGCCTTTATTTCGATACCGCTTTGAAAATTTACCAGATTAAGTTTTTTATTTTTATGCGGTCCGAAACCAATTTCTATTTTACCTTTAACCGGCATATTAAGCAATCCTTTTAGTTCGGAAAAGCGTTTTGGTGAAATGTTTTTTTTCTGTTTTAGTGGTCCGGCCTCTAAATTTAAAGCCTTAACCGCCCCATTCAAATTGGCTGCAGCCTGATTCAAGGATTCAAACAGCGCCAGTTCCAGAGATCTTTTGTTGCGGATGCCGGCAAGAATTCTTGAACGTTTCACTCTTTCGTCGGACATAACCTCAATCTGTTTTTTTAAACCCGCTTCCAGAGAACGTTTCTCCGTTTTTTGTGAATTCAGCGTAATCAGAATTTGCTGAAGCTTTGCCTTGTTGTCCAGAAGGTTCTGTCGGATTTTTTCGTCATAAGCTAAAATAATTTCCATGGACTTTTTGCGTTTTAAGAGTTCATACATGGATTGAGCTGAAGCCAGAACATATATACTGCCCAACCAGTTCATTTTATAAAGGGCTGACAGGCGCTTGAATATGTAGTCTTCGTCGGCTTCAATCCTCTTTTTAACGTCGTCGGATGCCCGCCGGGTTTCGTTGATTTTATCTCTGAGGGCGGCAAGTTCGAGCCTGAGAGTCGAAACTCGTTTTCTTGCCTGATTCAGGGCCAGATCAATATCGTTCAGGCTGTTAACTATGGCGGCTTCCTCTCTTGTGAAGGTCAGAACTCTTTGCCTGCTTTTTTCTATCTCTCGATGGATATCTTCAGCTTCTTTAATAAAGGGGTTGCCGTGCCCGCGGTTTTCCTCGTTTTCTTTGTTTTTCACTGTGCCGGGTATAGAGATAATATGTATGTACTGTTTTAGATTTCGAATATAACCGACCCGGCCCTGGTGACTGATTTTCAGCCATCCGTTAAGGTGTTGGAGAATTCTAACCTTTTCACCTTTGTTAATCAATCCCAGAGGGGTATTCAGTGTTGTGGGTGCAGGGCGTACGTTAAGTTTGTTTGCGGTGACGATTCCGACTTCATGGGATTGAGCCGCCAAAATAGCAGCAGGCCGCAGCAAAAAAATGATACCCGAGGCAGCAAATATTATTATTTTAAAAATTGTTTTAAAGAAATATAACACCCTGTCCATCCCACAAATATGCTGACAAGTATTATTCCACACAAAGCGCCCGGGGAAAGAAATCTAATCGTAAACAGATCGGGAGATATCCCCTGTCCCATGCTTGATGATATGAACAAAAAACTGATAAATAATACGGCCAGGCCGATAATACCCCCAAAAGCTCCCTGAATAAGACCCTGAATGTAAAAAGGAGCTTTGATAAAACCATCGGTAGCACCGACCAGGCGCATAATTTCGACCTCATCCCGTCTTGAATAGAGTACCAAACGAATGGTATTGGCCACAATTAATAAGGCGGCCATAGAGAAAAGCCCCCCCATTGCATACCCGGTAAATCTGAACAGATTAAAAAAATTCGTAAATTGTCCAAGCCATCTTTGTCCGTATTCCACCTCATCAACCCGGGGAAGAGATTCTATCCTGGTGGCAAGCATCTCGACTTTTTCCTGGTTCTGAAAAGATGCTTTAAGTTGAATTTCAAACGCATCCGGAAGCGGGTTTTCCTTTAGATTTTCAAACAAAGAAGACTGGCGCCTCATCTGTTTTTTAAGCTCTTGGAAGGCCTCGTTTTTTGGGATAAATCTGACGTTTCGGATACCCTCCATGGTCTGAATTTTTCGTATGAGTTCCGAAGGGTTTGTTTCAGGGATATCCGATTTCAGATAGACCATGATCTTTATGCCTTTTTTCCATGAATTTATTATTTCATTGGCATTTACAAAAAAAAGACCAAAAGCGCTGACAATAAGGATGGAAATGGCGATGGTCATAATAGTGACTGTGTTTAAGAATTTGTGGTCCCGTATATCCTGTATGGCTCTTTTATAGTTGTAGATCATGGGAACAACTTTCAAACATTTATTGTTTTTTGCAGATACCCCTGATTCAGATGAATGACCCTGCCACCGGTTTTACGGATGAGTTCCTTATCATGGGTTGCAATGATAACCGTGGCGCCGCGGGTATGGAACTTTTTGAGAAGCTCAAGGATGATATCGGCGGATGCTTCGTCCAGATTGCCGGTGGGTTCATCTGCGAGTATTATTTTTGGATCACCCACAACAGCCCTGGCAAACGCTATTCTTTGCTGTTCGCCGCCGGACAGACTTGGGGGAAAAGAGTGCAGAGTTTCCTCCATTCCCACGGTTCTTAATATGCTTTTTACTTTCTTTTCGATAAATCGTCGTTTTTTACCGGTGGCTTCAAGGACAATGGCAACATTATCAAAAACGGTTTTTGTGGGTATCAGCTTGTAATCCTGGAATATTATCCCGAACTTTCGCCTTAGAAACGGTATTCGGTCGTGAGAGATTCTGGACAAATTTATTCCCTCGATCAGTACCTGCCCTTCTGATACCTTTTCCCCAAGGTATAGAAGTTTTAGCAGGGTGGTTTTGCCGGCTCCACTGGGACCGCTGATAAAAAGGATTTCGTTTTTTGAAATGTCAAGGGTGATGTTGGCGAGAGCTTTCTTGGTGCCGTAGTTCTTGTGAACATGGAACATCCGAATTATTGAGCTTTTGTTCTGACCGTCAATCATTCAACAATTCCCTGACCCTTCGCCCGATACGTCATCGCTTTTGCAATTTGGAATTCATATAATTCACGGTTAAGATAAAATTTCCATTGGTTTTGGATTGACCGTTCCAGGCTTTATTGATATGCATTTATTGAGTCCAAGGAGTGCTGACACCAGTTTTCCTTACTCAGAGCCTCCACTGAATCCCATTAAACAGGCTTCTTCCATTTCAGTGGAGGCTTTTTTATATCTAATCAGCACCTTAAAATCAATAGTTTATTCACCTTTGCAGGAATACCGATGCCCTGCAGCGTGTCGCATGAGGTCGGAACCCGCTCAGCGGGGCTGCGGGGAGCTTCACCGCAACTCTTCACGGGTTCAGGGTTCAAGGTTTAAGGGGGGTGTAAATCAAGACTGTTGTTTGCTAAGATTGCTATGGCTATTTGGTTTCAGGTGTCAGGTGTCAGGTTTCAGTTGCCAGCGCCTCTGTTCATCATTCCTGACACCTGAAACCTGACACCTGAAACCTTAAGATATGGAACAAAAATGGGATTAATCCGCCAAAGTTCGGTGGCGGATTAAAATTCCATCTGTATACACGGCGATTTTCACCACCCCAGTTAACGCCTCCGCGAACCAACTTGAGCAGAACTACAATACCGTCCGTTGGAAATGACAATTTTTGTCACTCGGTTTGTCGAATTTGTCATAAAACATCGGGATCAAATGCCTTTTAGCTGATACATTCCATTACACGATTATTTCAATCTATCCAATAGTGGCGAAGCACCTAAGCTCATTATTCTCTAATTAACCGATTCGGCCTGGTTTTTGCATACATAGTAGGACGGCAGGAGACACGTACGGCTCGATCCGACTATCTGATGTATAAATCAATGGTGACGGCTTCGTAAAAAGTCCAATTTCTGCGTTGCGCTTCATTTCGTGTTCACTGCGGCGTACATAAGTACGCCTCATTCCACGAAATTCGCGACGCCTTGAACTTGAACCTTTTACTTTGCCGTCTCAATTTTGACTTTTTACGAGTTCATCAATGGTAACTTGACATTAACTTGCTATTTTTTAAAAAGTTAAAGTTATGGAAATTGCGAAACGTTCAATTATGTATCAAG
>CAZIIV010000102.1:0-9909 GCA_964539365.1 uncultured Desulfobacteraceae bacterium
TGAAATGATTTACCGGCCAGCTTTTTTGAACGGCTTTTTATTTTATTTTCATACCAATCCCTGGAATATATTTGGCCGATCCATCCGGCATATCTATCACTTGCCGTTCCGATGGAAATCTTGGGGTTCAGGTTGTGGAATTGAAATTTCTCTATTTTCTGGTCGATATCAGTTGCCATATTGATTAAACGCTTTTTTAATTGCCGTTAATCTTATCCCTCAAGTTACCAGAACATTTAAACGTAACAACCTTTCTGGGCGCCAGCATCAAATCATCAGCGGTAGCTGGATTCCGGCCTCTACGTTCCTTTTTCTGTTTAATACTGAATTTACCGAATCCGCTGATCATGACATCCTCGCCGGATGCCAGGGTGCTTTTAATGATCTCAAGAAGGGTTTCCACGATTTCTAAAGATCTGTTTTTGGAAAAACCGGTCTGATTCTGGACTGATTCAACGATCTGAATTTTGGTAAGTGCCATGGCGTGTTTCTCCTCTATAAAATCCAAGATAAAAATGCAGTGCCAAAGACTATAGAAATAATCCCAAATAATCTGTATGTGTCATCTGATGCCGAATTTGCATACCAATCAGTGAATTCATCATACAAGTTTTTTGGAATTAAAAATATAAGCCCCCCTTCGATGACGGCTAATAATCCGATTAATCTTATAAACCATGGGTGATGAGTTGCAGTGGCAGAAAATAAAAACAGGATACCCATTGTAACATCAAAGGCTGAAAGAATCTTTCGATCAACCTTATAAAACATATGTTTTACAAAATTTCTGGCTTGGTTGGTATAAAGAATGAACCAGCATCCAAATGCAATGCAGATCAAGCTAATTAAATACAGAAAGCATTTCATAATCTATTCCTTGCAAGGGTTAATGATTGTCGTGGAAAGACTTTGTTGTATGAAAGAATCTTTATATTCACAAACATTACAATATTTGTCAAGATTTTTAATGGGTTATATTAAATGTGCTGTGAATACGATTAAAATAATTCTATTTTGTCAAGCTTGATAACGGTTGCATCCGGCATTTCCCGGCGCAAGCGGATAACAGAACCACAATCCGGACAACGATAAAGCTTGAGCGGTAACGGCTGTTTGTAGCCACAATCGGTTGCTGTTGCAACATGGACAGTTATCCGGCTTTTGCCATGGATAATTTCGACCTTGCAGGAAAAGATCCTTGAGTACAACAGGAAAAAAGAGTACCATAGTATCGCTTTCTCGGATCATACTTGATCCGTCGGCTGGAAAAGGGCGGTGTGTCTGTCACAACACTTGGCCGCCCTTTTCTCATTTAAAAAACCTCTCAAAGAGAGGTTCATTTATTTCGGTAATCTTAATCTGTTTGTCAACGCATTCTAAAAAATCATTGCCATAACCCTTTCTTCATTCTAACAATTTACACCTGAAAGCGATTTGAAAGATTCTTGAAAATGAAAACTTTTTAGGATGAACAAAATAAGAAAATTTGCTCAAATCCCCCATTCTTTTTCAATTGAAACGGGCAAACCAACCCTCATGAAAAATCGAGCAAAAGCTTGAGATAAATGCTCTCTATATGGTGGTAATAATCGGTAACGGACTTCTCCTCTTTGTACAATTAGAGATTCGAGAAAAATGCGCGGAACGGTAAATACCTCGTGGAAATAAACCAGTCGAATATCCATTTCTTTCTCTCCGTTACCGAACTTTTTATTGAGCATACTTAAATTCCATATATATCCATCACAAATATCATCACAGTGATTTCGCCATGCTTTTACAGTCGGGTTTTGTTTTTTATTTTCCATATCATCTTTCCAAATGGAGTGGTATTCAGAAAGTGAAATGTGTGGACATAGGATAACATTTAAAACTTTTTCATATTCAAGATCACAAGCTTGAGTCATGACTACCACGTCAGCTGAAATCGCATCGGTTGCACCCTCAAGAATTTCCTCTTCATTGAATCCCTCAATGTTCAATTTTTCAGGATTCCATGAAACTATTGGGCAATTAAATATTAAATCCCCTTGAGTTAATGCTGTGTTGGAACTTACGATCTTATACCAGTTTTCATTGGACATCGTCTACCTCATAATTTTGTTTTCCAATTATAACGGTAGGCTTCCAGCGGGGTAAATCTGAAGTCTTTAATCTTATGGATTTAGAAAAAATAACTTTTCTTTTATATTTTGGAGCATAAACTCCTCGCCTAATAGTTTCGTGATCTTCAATCCGGCCCCAAATATCTGGCCATAGATTCATAGTTGCGACAGTTTCTCCTGTAAAACCCAAATAGTCTTCTGAACCTTCTAAATAAATTATATTGTTCTCTTCACTATGAATAAAGTCAAAGATGCGTTTGGGACGCCAAAAAAATTTTTTAATCTGACACTTACGATCATGTTTAATATTTTCTTCTCCAAACTCACAAGAAACGAGAACAGTTACATCCTGCGTTTTAACTGGAAAATAAGTGTATCGATTGGAAGTATTTTCTAAATCCCCTACGTCGATTTGAGCAGTATTAATGGTGGAGCTGTCAACAAAGGTACAGAGTTCTTGATTAAGATCTTCCCAATTCTGTCTTATGTTTTCCATTAATCGAGTCTCCTCCAGATAGTTTTTTGAATTTCATTCCCTGTCAAATCGTCGAATCCGCAAACAATCCACTCACGAGCAAGATCAAACCATGCTTCCATTCCTTCACTACCAATGCCTCTTACAGTTAAATCTAAAAGTATCATTGGCTTATCATCATCTCTTCGTTTCCCATTCCGAATGGTAACGTGCATTCTTCCAGCTTTATCAGGTAACAGAAAGCTGGTACGCCAGTTGATTCTTTCTGGTTCAGGTAAAAATCTGGTGGAATTTTGTCTAAAAGAATAATCTGGTAAAACTTTACCGATCTCAGATAAATTAGACCACCCATCGCCCTCCCAAATATGGTTTATATATGTCATTTCGTATTGTAAAGGCACAAGCTCGTCAAAATTATTTTCCTCCAGAAAAGATTCAAATTGAGACAGGTTTGATTTAAACATTTTAATGACTTTAGGATACCGTGGATATTCATCATCAGGTCTAACTTTTCGCCAATTATGTAAAAAACGGTCTCTCTGAACTTGTATTATACCGTTATCATTTTCATGTATAAACCATATCCTTGGTAAAGGTGGGACCTCTTGGAACTCAATACCAATTTGTTTTTTTCCTTCAAATTTTTCAATTACCGGGGCTAAAGGAGCAACCTCCTGACAGAATGGATACTCAGATTTGAATTTTTCCCATAAAAGACCCAAATGTGGCGCTAACAAGTTATTGATTGTTTTAAAATGAACTCCGCAAACAACTTCAGTTACAGGTGGATTTTCATAGTCTGGGAATTTTCTGGATGAATCCGGCATTTTTATTATCTCCACAGAATTATATACTTAAAATAAACATTTTTATAAAAATATCGATATGCTATATGCATTTTTATAATCATTACATATCAACAATAAATTTTCAATAAAAATCAACAATTTCGTTGATTCTCATTAAGGCTAATAGAACCCAAATTATATATGTCTTAATTATCAATATGTTTAAAACTAAAACTATCAAGAAGTATATAAGAAGTAGACAGCTTCCTCAGATAGGTATTTTGTGGTATTTTTAGGTATATTTAGGTATAAGGGCAAAATTGGCTGAATTTTTGATATTATTAAAATATGTAATGTTTTTTCCTGCTCTTGCTCGATTTTAAATTGCGGCCTCTCACGCCGGTAATGGGGGTTCGATTCCCTCTGGGAGCACCAAAAACATAAAAGGGGTAAGCCTAAACAGCTTATGCCTTTTTTATTGCAAAGTTTACATTGGGATCAAGCGGAACCGTCACCAATACTGTCAATAGTCTGATAAAGGATGGCCATCTCGTCCGGGAAGATGCCTACACGCGCAGAAAGGTCACAACTCCAACCGGATACGATTTTGACAGTCCGTTTTTTAAAGGATGGGTGATCCGGCACACTTTGTCGGATATGGGTCTTCCGTAGGAAAATATAAAATGTGTTTCCTTTTCCGGCACAATTTTTTTCGTTGTGAAATTATGATTACAATCTTTTTGATTTTAGTATAAGAGTGGGGTTTTTGGTCTTTAGGTACCGTTTTGAACCGCTAATTTAAATCGATTAATCCCAAAAATTCGTGTTGTCTATATTGAATCTTCTTAAAATAGCATTTATAACGGGAACGCTTATCTCGGTATTTTTTCCGTGATTTTTAATAGGATATTGTGGACCTTGATTTGATCCTGGTTCATTAGGCCGTAATAAAATTATTTCCGAACCCTTACTACGTTTGGCCATTACCACAATTCCATAATTTTTTAATTTTTTTAGAAGTTTTTTAAGTGGTAATGAACCTTTAGACAAAACAACTATCCTCAGCAAGACATGTTTTTGCTATGATCCAAGGCGGGACAAATGTTTTTAATGGGCGGTCTTTTTGGAACTTCGATTCAAGCTTTATCCTTTCCTCTATTTGATTTTGGCATTCAAAAAATTTTTCCCAAACTTCTGGGGGCGCAGGATGATATAAATTATCCAGATTGTTATTGCTGAAAGCATAATCTACTTGCGCCACAATAAGAGAGACGATATCTTTTTTAAGAGATTCTAGGTCTTTGGCTGTTGCAACAATATCGAGCTCTAGACAATGAGCAATCCACTCGTCCCCTTCTTTTTTTGCCAATATGTTAAAAATCATACTTTTTATAGTTTGATTTTCCATACTTTGGCTACCTTTCTTTTTTGGTTTATAAATATGTCAATTTTTTTTGCAAATCATTAAAATATCATATATGTCAACTAATTACTAAATATTAATGCACTATATATCCGTTCTTTTAATAAATTCGTTCTTTTCTAATATTCAACACAATATGTTGTGTTTTTGTCGCCGGCAATAAAACTAAAAAAGTGATAATTGCAATTAATTCTCGATACCGTCATAAGTTTTTTGGCCAAGTCTCTCTTTACGTACCCATAAAACAAATATTCGGTTTAAAGAAATGGAGCTTTTTTTCTACTTGATTTTTCAGAAAAAGGATTTGCCCTTATTGAAAAAAAGAAACCGTTAGCGGTACCAGGTTCACAGAATCTGAACATTAACTGTTTATTTTCCCGGGTAGTATTTTCCATGTTGTTATATGTGTGGGTCTTCTCTGGCGTATCATCACATTGCTACCATTTCTGAGACCATTCCCGATAAAGAAACGGTGCCAAGATAGTTTCCAACCATGTAACTTGCTTTTGCATGCCGCAGAGGTCAAACAAGTTTTTCCAAAATACGTTCTTCTGCTGGGGCAGCAAATAGACGTTCTTTCTCTTTGCTAATCTCCCGGTACCGTTGAATTAGTCCTTTTTTATCACATTCAATTCCGGGAGTGCATAAAAATTTAATTAAATTTTCCGCCTTCAACTCTTTTTCTGAGAATTTAGCCCAAGGTTCATCGAGATCGATAAGCTGAAGCGGGTTAAGCCAGACTTTATAAAATTTTCCTTCAGATTTTTTTGATTACCCATGATATTTTTTTATGCCAATATTCAGAGCAAATTCAGAATAGGTGGGGGAAAAACGATTAAATTCTTCAATAGTTTCTTTAAAGAAATTTTGATTTACGATTCTTTTAATATCTTTCTCATTCTTTATATCCCTGTTTTTCAATTTCATTCAGAAGAGTCTCCCTGTGATCTCCCTGTATAAAGATAATCCCGTCTTTTACTGTACCGCCGGTGCCACATAAGCGTTTCAATGTTTTGGCCAATTGTTTAAGTTTTTTATCTTCAAGCGGGACACCGGAAACAGTTGTTACTGTTTTCCCTTTCCGGCCTTTGACCTCCCTCCTGATTCTTACAATTCCATCGTTTGGATATATTGATTGTTTCTTAGCGGTTTTTTTCTTTTTGCAGGTGCATTTATTAGCTGGATGTCCGCAGGAAGGGCAAACTCGACCTGATTCTGTTGAATAAACCAACCGGCTATTATTCATTTATCCTATCCTTCAAATAAGCAGAGTCGGTAATCTTGATGGTCTCGCAAAAAGTCCCAAAGCACCTTTTTTTGTCATTCCGGCGAAAGCCGGAATCCAGTCTTTTCAAATAGTTGTAGACCATCTGGACTCCTCCCGGACTTGATCCGGGATCTACCGGAGTGACGACTTTTTGCGAGTTCATCAATCTTCATCCGTGCCAGTTGTCTCCGTATCCAGAAAAATAAACATATCTACAATCTTTGTTGATTACAAAATTTATAACTGAATAATAACATTATGATTTTTTGATTAAAAACTGTCTTATTAACTTTCCTGCCAATGCAATTAGAATTATAAAAGCACCTAACAGGGAAATAGGAATAACAAGGAAAACACCAATCTTTAAAATAAGAAGCAATGCAGGTATTATTATAAAAAATATTAACCCTACAACGATCAGAGCACTAAATCCTGTTATAAAATCAGCAATGAATTCTAAGTATCGATTTTTTTTCTTATGATTTTTTTCATAAGTATCGGATAGTTTTAACTCCCTAACTCTATTATGGTTTTCAGGATTTGTTCCATCATCCATTATAATTAGCCTTTCGATCTAATTCCTATTAATATTATCCCTCAAATTACCGGCACATTTAAACGTAACAATCTTTCTGGGTGCCAGCATCATATCCTCACCGGTAGCCGGATTCCGGCCTCTACGTTCCTTTTTCTGTTTAATACTGAATTTACCAAATCCGCTGATCATGACATCCTCGCCGGATGCCAGGGTACTTTTAATGATCTTTAAAAGGGTTTCAATAAGTTCTGATGATCTGCTTTTGGGAAAACCGGTGTGATTTTGGATTGATTCTATAACTTGATTTTTTGTAAGTGTCATGGTGGGAGGCTCCTTATTTAATAATTGGTTGGAATGATATGTTTTTTATCTCAATTGTTTGTCTGGATGTCAATTGTAAAGGTTTGCCCGTTACAAAAAGGCAATTTATTTGATCTGCTTAGTATCTTAGGTTAACTATTTGCAAAGATATGAGATTTTAAAGACAGTTGCCATATTCTTCGTCTCTTTCTTAACATACCCGATAGGATACAACTTGCGGCCCTTCGCCAAGGCCGGAATACTCCATTTTAGACAGGCACTGTCTGCAAAGGAAATAAAACCGGACCGAATCCCGGGCGTTGTCGATACAGTCTTCAAGTTTATGCTTCATTTTCAAAAACTGCTCTTCGGTGATGGATGCGCCTTCAAATACCGACTTTTGAACCCGAGTTCCGTAAGCCTTGATGATTTTAACCGCCCGGTACCGAACGCGATCATCAACAATGTCAAAGCAGACCAGACAGAACATTCAATTCTCCCAAACAAAAGGCCTGTAATCATTTTCCGGATTTTCAAGATATCTTCCGAACTGCCGCACCTGATTCTGGATCAGCCACCGGTATTCTAATGTTTTGCCCAGAGGTTCATAAAAAATCCGGCGTTTCATCATCTCCTCATACGCAGAAACAAAGGCGCGACGAATCGCAGGTTTCATCTCGACGGGTCGTTTTGACCTCATTTCCTGTTCATCAATCATCTGAGCCGGCGGTAGTTTCCGATACACAAAATCATCGGGCTTCACGGCTTTTCGGTTGATCAGCCCCAGGACCAGGCGGTCTCCCAAAAAACTTCGATATTCCTCCACCAGATCACAGGCCAAGAACGGCCTTCCGTAGCTGACATCATGGAGGCTCCCCAAATAAGGATCAAGCCCGTATGCTTTTATCGCGGATAAAACCTCGTTGGTCAAAAGGGTATAAACAAAGGACAGCAGGGCATTGACCGGGTCCAAAGGAGGCCTACGGTTACGACCGTTGAAGACAAAGGATTCATTTCGGATCAGGTTCCTGAAGACACCGTAATACACGCGGGCGGCAGCGCCCTCCATCCCTCTGAGAGTATCAAAATTCCCGGCAGTTCGGGCACCGGTTTCCATGGCCTTGAGCCGGACCGCCGCGCTTCTTAATACATCATCCTGATACTGCCTGGCCCTGATCAACAAAAAGCGATACATATTGGCAATTTTTCCCCGTACAATGGCACCCGCGGTTTTCAACGCGATTCTTTCATCGGCGAGCTGATGATACTGTGCGGTTCTTAATGTCACATGCCGGTGTTCATCCAGGAGAAGTCGCGCCCTGAACCGTCCGGACGGTGTAACGAAAACCGTTTCAACCCGCTACTGAATCAGAAAATCAAGCACCCCTCCGGAAAGTGAAACATATCCCACAAGCATCAGCCGCTTAAGGCCGTCCACAGGAACCTCATCCGTAACCTTGCCGTCTTTGAACACCTTTAGAACCGACCCTTGTCTTCGAAGATAGCTGCCGGGTTCCATGATATATACCGTATCCATTATTTCATAAACCGTTGTGTTTGAATAATTGCCGATTTAAGATTTTCCAGTGCACCGGAAAGATTCTCGAGCTTTTCCGATTTCTTTCCCGAAACCTCGATCCATTCTTCAAGATGAAGCAGCGGGTGCTGATAACTGCCGGAAACATCCAGCCGGCACCAATCACCGGTATAATTCAAAAGGCCGTGAATACGCTTGCACCCCATGGGAGTGCCTCGTACCCTGCTCAACCGGTAATCCACCAAATGGGGATTATACTCTGAAAGTGACGACAACAGATGGTGAAGCAGGGTTTTGGCCCTGGGTAAAAACCCGATGGTTTGAAATATGATCTTTTCTTCACGAACCGTCAGGGTTTTCGCCTGCCGGCAGGTGGCCATGATTTGAGATAACGGCGGACATTTGCATTCCAGGGAAAACAATTCCGGGAACGACTCGGCCCATTTTTCCCATCTTGGATGGATAAACACGGTCTTTTGACCCCTGTCATTTTCAACCGGCTTCAGCTGTTCAGGATCTGAAAGACTGATATTTGCCAAAAAATCGAGCTGGGCCTCAACGGACCGGTTATGACACCGGATAAAATAGGATCGCCTGCCGCTCAAACGGTGGACCCCCAGCGGCAGTTTAACCAAATTCCCCAGCCCTTTTCCGCTCAGATGGTCCTGCTTGGGAAAAACCTCCAGGTTAAATGTGGAAAGATCACCGGCAACCGTTTTTTTGACAGTTTCGAGCACGGCCCTTACCCTGACCGGTTCCACCGGCTTGCTGAAAAAATACCAGAAATGATAGCCCTTGCCGCCGCTGAACTCGATCAGCGGTGTCAGGCCCACCTGTTCGGACAATTCGGTTATTCTTTCAATCAAATAATGATATTCACGCTTGATCCGGAAACTTTTCATCCAGGGGATGAAACAGGGAAGCCGCGTCTTCCCATTTTTTGTCACGGATGAGTTCGGTGATTTCCATCACTGCCTGTTTCAGATGCCTTTTTTCGGCATCTTGTTTAATTCCCAAATATTCTTCCAGGTTCAGAAACTCATCCCTGGCAATTTCCCGGCCATGTTCTTTTGTTTTATCCACCGCCTTTTCATAGGCAGTTCTTATAGATGTGTTCATAACCATCCTCCCTTATTCACTGATACGGACTTCATAATTTCAGCCCTCCGTCTCTCAATACAAAAAAAAATGGGTTGCCTCCTTTTTCCTTGAATCATAGGAGACACCCCATTTTTAAACAAGAACTGCAACGTTGCTATTTTTATTACTTCTTCTCTACATCCTCAACATCCCTAATCTGCTTAGCCGAAGGTACGCATTTCCAACTAATCGGGTCATTCCTTCAAACGCAAGCCTATATCAGACAGCTTGCACAGTCGATTGCTGTCGCAATCCCCTCTAATCGGGTCATTCCTCCAAACTATGCAAAATTGATGTGGTTTTTAACAAAACGCATACTTTATCACAATTTGGCTG
>CAZIIV010000103.1:0-9782 GCA_964539365.1 uncultured Desulfobacteraceae bacterium
TTGAGATTTGGGATTTATTTGTTATTTGGTGCTTGAGATTTGTAATTTTAAAATTACCAAATAAAAAAAAAGGGCCCGAAATAAGTCCGGGCCCTATTAAATATGTTAAATCAGATGGTTGTTGTTCTGTTTAGAACAGTCCCGTAACCTTACCGGTTTTCACATCCACATCAACCTTTCTGAAGGCCGGATTGGAACTGGTGCCTGGCATCAGGCTGATGGCGCCGCAGCAGGGGCACAGGAACTTGGCGCCGGAGTAGATCAACACATCACGAACCGGCAAAGTCCATCCCTTGGGTGTTCCCTTGATCGCCGGGTCATGGGTCAGGGACAGGTGGGTTTTGACCATCATGGTCGTGTAATCATCGTATGCAGGTTCACTTTCGAGATACTTGGCCTTGGCCTCGGCTTCCGGGGTCCATGCCACGCCGTCAGCACCGTAAACGTTCTTGGCGATGAGGTCGACCCGGTCACGCAGTTTGGTTTCCGTGGGATAGAGGAACTTGAATTCCGATTTTTCCTCGCAAGCCTCAATGGCAGCATCAGCGAACTCCAGAGCGCCGTCGCCGCCGTCAGCCCAATGAGTGGAAACCGCACAGCGGGCGCCGGCTTCCTCGGCATACTTACGTACCAAGGCGATCTCGTCCTTGGTATCGGTATGGAAGCAGTTGATGCAAACCACCGGGTTGATGCCGGACATCCGGATGGTATTGATGTGATGCACCATGTTTTGAATACCGTTTTCCAGCAAGCCCAGATCCTCTTTGGTATACTCCTCGGGCAGGGCTAAACCGGCAACCACCTTTGGTCCTCCGCCGTGCATCTTCAGAGCACGAATCGTAGTGGTAAGAACCGATACATGAGGTTTCAATCCGCTGTACCGGCATTTGACGTTCCAGAACTTTTCAAAACCAATATCGGCACCAAACCCGGACTCTGTCAGGTGATAGTCAAACATCTTGAGGCCGACCCGGTCGGCGATGATGGAAGACTGGCCCACAGCAATATTGGCAAAGGGCCCGGCATGTACCATGAGCGGCTGATATTCAACCGTAGAGCACAATGTGGGGTTGATGGTGTTAACCATCCAGGCGGTCATGGCGTTGCCCACTTCCAGGTCGCCGGTGGTGACCACTTTGCCGCTCTTGTCAAAAGCAACGGTAATGTTGTTGAGTTTTTCACGTAAATCAGGCAAGTCGCGAACGATGGAAAGAATGGCCATGAGCTCTGAGCTCACTGCAATGCCGAATCTTGATTGCATCATAAAACCGTCCATACGTCCACCAAGACCCATGACGATGTTTCTCAGACCCTGGGCGCAAAGGTCCATGATCCAACCCATCTCCACCCGGGTGGGGTCGATGTCCAGGCGCCGCATCTTGGTAAGTCTTGCTAATTGTTCGTCATTATAGTTCCGTTCATGCTGCATTCTGGCGTTCAAGGCCACCATGGCCAGGTTGTGGGCATTCATAATGTCGTTGATGTCACCGGTCAGACCCATGGAAAATTCGGTCAATGGAATAATCAGAGCATTGCCACCACCGGCTGCGCTACCCTTAATATTCATGGTGGGTCCACCCGAAGGTTGGCGAATACAGCCGCCCACATTCTTTCCGCGCTTGCCCATACCTTCCATAAGACCTATGGTGGTAGTGCTCTTGCCTTCCCCCAGCGGTGTGGGGGTGATGGCAGTCACCTCAATGTACTTACCGTCCGGCTTGTCCTTGAGCCGATTCATAATTTTCAGGAAGTCCAGTTTGCACAATCTTCCCATGGGCAGAATTTCGTCCTTTTGAATGCCGAGTTTTTCCGCCCATTCATCGGGAGTGGGCATATTTTCTTCGGCCGCTTCGGATATCTGCCAGTCTTGCATTTCTACTGCATTGTAAGCCATGGAATTAATCCTCCTCTATTCTATTAAGGTTAATAAAACACAGGAACCCGGTATCCAATCCAGGTTCTCTCAGCTTCAGTTCAAAAAATTGCATCCCTCCCCTATTTCTAATTACAATATTTTAAAATCATAAGAAACTCAGCTTGGTGATGAAAATATGTTTTTTTGTCGAACATCGCAATAATGCAAAAAAAAATGATCTTGTCAATAGAAAAATGAATTTAACTTTGCAACTGATTTAATCGAAAATAATACCCTTTGTTTTGCATGAGTTCTATATGGTTTCCGGCCTCGACGATTTTTCCTCTGCTCAGCACGATAATCCTGTCAGCCCCCCGTGCCGTTGAAAGCCGGTGGGCGACAATGATGGAAGTTCTGTTTTCCATGAGATTAGACAACGCTTCCTGTATTTTTTGTTCGGTTCCCGAGTCAATATATGAGGTGGCTTCATCCAGGATAATAAGGTCCGGATCGCGTGCAAAAGCCCTTGCAATGGATATTAACTGGCGCTCGCCGCTTGAGATGGACGTCCCCCCTTCAGAGAGCACGGTATCCAGACCGGACGGCAATCTGTCGATGAAGGGTTTGCAATTTGAGCGTTCTATGATTATCTGCAGGGCCGTCTCTGAAATATCGCTGTTTCCCAGGGTAATATTATTCCGTATGCTTTCCGAAAACAAAAAAGGATCCTGCATGACCAGCGCCATTTTGGCTCTTACATGAGGAGAATATATTTTTTTGATATCCATTCCGTTCACAAGGACAAGCCCGGATGTGGGGTCATAAAAACGAATGATAAGATTAATGATCGTTGTTTTCCCGGATCCTGTGGGTCCCACAATAGCCAGGGTTTCCCCGGCAGTGATGCTGAAGGAAACATTTTTTAGAATGGTTTCGCCTTTAACGTACGCAAAAAAAACGTTTTTCAGGGACACTTGCGAAATTTTTTCCAAAGACTGTGTTTGAATTTTTGAGCCGGAGGTTGTGACGGTTTCAACAGCGGGAACACACTGGGGCAGGCTTTCCGTACTATCCAGGATCAAAAATATCCTTTCCGCCGATGCCATTGAATTTTGCAGAATATTGTATTTTTCAGCGATGTCCCGGATCGGTCTGAAAAACATCTTCATATAGGAAAGAAATGCAACCAGAGCGCCCAGGCTGATGGTTTCCGCCAGAACTTCTCCGCCGCCATAAAAAATCACGACCGCAATGGCGATCGCCCCCAAAAGCTCTATAACCGGCATAAACACCGCGAAAACATGTACCTGTCTCATGCCGGCCCGGTAGTGTTCATGATTCAGCCGTTTGAAATCAAGATAATTTCTTTTCTCCTGTAAAAACAGCTGGATCACCGTTATTCCGGCGATGGTTTCCGAAAATCGCGTGTTGATTTCCGCGATTTTCAGCCGTAAGATTCTGAATGCCTCTCTGGCCTGACCCGAAAAACGAAGAGACGCATATAGAACAAAGGGGATTACCGTAAAAGAAACCAGCGCCAGGCGAAAGTTAATACTCAGGAGAACAAGGGTGATCCCTGCCAGAAGAAACAGGTCCTTGAAAACAAATACAATGACCGAAGTGAACAGCTCATGCATATTTTGAATATCATTTGCGACCCGGGTCACGAGACGGCCTACGGGATTGCGCGAAAAGAATGCCACCGACAGGCTCTGGATATGGGCATACAGTGCCACCCTCAGATCGTGCATGATCATTTGGCCGGTATATTCCATGATGATGACCTGCATCATATTGAAAACGAATCCGGCGATGACCATGGACACAAAAACATACGTAATAAAAGTGACTCCTGCAAGATCATCTTTTCGCAGGATTGCAAGATCTTTTTTCCCGATTTGAGAAAGATTGTCAAAAGAAATTCGCACCAGAGAATCCTCTTTCTCGAACCGGTCGGAATATTTATTGACAATAGCCTGGATTGCAGGGTCGGTGATATCCGCCTCCAAATATCTGATGTTATCTTCAACCGAATCCGGGGGTCTGGTCCCGGCAGATTCCTTTTGCGGTACAATATAGCGGTCGATCGCAATTTTAGTAATATACGGAAGCGAAAGGTCCAACAGGGTGATCAAAACAACTAAAATGATCGAGCAGAGTAATAAAACACGGTAAGGCAGAGTATACGGATAAAGCCGTTTTAATAACGTTACATCATAAGGCTTGCCAAGCTGCTTTTCCTCAAAATAACCGAAATCAGTATGCATATTCCTCTTCTATTTCCTGGAGACGGAATGTTTTCGCGTAATATTTATCCTGTGCCATCAACTCGGAATGATTACCGGATTCTACTATACGACCCTTTTCAAGGGCGATAATCTGATCGGCAAATCCAAGGGCCGAAAGCCGGTGGGAGACAATGATGATGGTCTTGTGACCGGCCATGGAGCGGAGGGTTTTTATAATGGCATCACCGGTTTCCATATCCACTTGACTGATGGGGTCATCCAGTATCATAAGTGTTGAATCCTTGAGCAACGCACGTGCCAGGGCAACACGCTGTTTCTGGCCCCCGGAAAGGACAATCCCCTTTTCCCCCACAAGGGTCTCAAAACCTTCCGGAAACGACATGATGGTTTCATAAATCGCTGCTGCTTCAGTGGCCCGGATCAATTCCGTACCTTTTATTTCTTTGTTGCCGAACATTATGTTTTCACGGATGGTTCCGGCAAATAAAAAGGGTTCCTGGGGCATAAATGAAATCCCGGATCTCAAATCACGAACCTTTAGCCTGCGAATATCTATCCCGTCCAACAGAATGCTGCCCTGTGATACGTCAAAGATCCTGGGAATCAGCTTTAAAAGGGTTGACTTGCCGCTTCCAGGAGGGCCCAAAATTCCCAGAATCTTTCCCGAATCCACGTTGATATTAATTCGATCCAGAACCGAAAACGAGCCGGATTCATGAATCCCGGGGGTATAGGAAAAACCAACATTTTTAAAAAGCAAAGACCCCTTAACCCGTTTAAGCATAACTCCCCCCAACCGATCATCAATCTCCGGAAGGGTCTGAATGATCTTATCGATTCTGTCCAGTGATGCTTTGCCCCGCTGGACAAGGTTGGTTACCCATCCGATCGCCATCATGGGCCAGGTCAGGAGCCCGAGATAACTGATGAAGGCCACAAAATCTCCCGGTGTTATGGTAAAGGTTATGGTCTGCCTGCCTCCTAAAAAAAGCACGATGGCCAGGCTTAAGTTTGAGAAAAAAACCATCATGGGAAAAAAAGATCCGGTAATTTTTACCAGACTCAAATTTTTACGGATATACTGTTTTGAAACCGATTCAATCCGGGATGCCGCCTCCTGTTGACGGTTGTAAGCCTTTATGACACGGATTCCTGCAAACCGTTCTCTCACCACTTCGGTTAACTCCGAAAACGCCCCTTGCACCTCCCCGTAAAACCGGTGCATTTTTTTACTGAAAAATCGGGTCCCAAAGACGATCATGGGCATGGGAATGAGGACAAAAACGGTCAGTTTTACATTGATGTATGCCATAAATCCGATTGCCGCGGTGCCGAGAACAACGGCGTCGGTGAGCGCCACCATGCCCATACCGGTGGCCATTCGGATATGCTGAATATCATTGGTGGCATGCGCCATGAGATCTCCGGTTTTAACGGTGTCGAAATATGAGGCGGAAAGGGTTTGAATATGGTAAAAAAGTTTGTTTCGCAGGCCTTCTTCGACCCGTCGAGACGTGCCGATGAGACACCGTCGCCACAGATAGCGAAACATGCCGATTAAAACGGCAATCCCAACAATGTAAAGCGCATAGATGAAAAGGGTGATGGTATCGATCCGGTAAGCAGTGAGATCGTCTACCGCCCATTTTATGATTCGGGGAATAAAAAGCTGTAAAAAATCTACCGCAATCAAACAGGCAAGGCCCAAAAAGATGAAAAATCGTCTTTCCGACAGATAAGGTTTTATTAAATAGAATGATTTCATATGATTGAACGTCTTGTGGTTTCAACAACTTTATTAAAGATAAACGTCGAACATCGAACGTTCAACGTTGAACATCGAATAATGATGTCGCTCCGCTCCGCAATTTAATTTCATCTTTTTCATCAATCACTATTCGCTGTTCAACACTGTTTTTTTCATTCAACATTGGATGTTGGACGTTCGATGTTCAATGTTCATCTTTTAATACGTTCGATGTTCGATGTTCAGTCTGTTCCATGTTCACCATTTCCGAGAGTATGACATGAGGTAATTTTGCTTTCAAGTATGAAGCTAAAAAAATTGGGGGTTCAGAGGTTCAGGGTGGGGGGGGGTCGGTAGTCATTAGGTAGTATCCATCCATAACTGAGGATTTTTGTTCAAGATCAAGGCATGCGAAAAAAATAACCGCAGGCATATATTTAATATTTCGAGGATTATTTTTTTGAGCATAACGCAGAGATTGGGCAAAAAGACCATTTATGGATGGATAATAGGTAAGGGTTTGACAGGAAAGGTCAGCCCCCCGGATATCCGGGGGGCTGATTTTAGAGCTAAAATGGTTTGAACGGCTCGATTTTCTTGCCGCACCGAGCGCAGATAATCTCTTTTTCCTCCACTTCTTCATTGGATACGGGGTCGGTGATGCCTCTTTGTGCCGTGACCATTTCCTCCATGTTAAGACATTGTCTGCAAACAATATCTTTATTGATTATAGTAGCTGCAAACACTTGTGACATTCTTTTCCTCCTTTTGTTTGGTTTAGTAGTCATACATTATTTCCCTCACTCCGGATTTCCCTCACTCCAGATGGAGTGAGGGAAAATCATGATAAGTATAACTACAAACCGTTTCTTTTATTTGGGCGGTCGCAGATGGCGCCGCAAAAGTTTGCCGGTGGGGGTACGCGGCAGTTCATCCCGGTACTCAATAGCTCTTGGGAGCTTGTAGATAGCAATGTGCTCCTTCAAGAATTCTTTGAGTTCTTCAAATAACTCGTCGCTGCCCTCATACCCTTCTTTCAGAACCACACAGGCCTTGGTGATCTGACCCTTGTCCGGATCGGGAATGCCCACCACACCGGCTTCTGCAATGGCCGGATGTTTTTCTAAAGCCTCTTCAATTTCAGCGGGACCGATCCGGTAACCCGAGCTTTTAATCATATCGTCTTCTCGGGATACAAAGAAAATATTTCCGTCTGCTTTCATGAAGACCGAATCCCCCATCTGATTCCATCCGTTTACAACACCTTTTTTTTGGGAATTCAAAAGCTTATTATTATTCTCGTAAGGCTTCCAGTAGAGGCTTCCCGAGGGTCCCTTGATAACCATGCTGCCGATTTGATCCGGCTCGCAATCATTCCAATCCGCATCGACCACCTTACACTGTACGCCGGGAAGCGCTCTACCGATGGAGTCGGGTACAGGTGCATCGTTCATTGTATTTGAGGTAACCAGGTGGAGCATTTCAGTGCCGCCCAAGCCTTCCCAGATGGGCTGGCCCGTGAGTTCCTGCCATCCTTTCAGAGTCTCGGCTCCCAGAGCATCGCCTCCGGAAGTGTAGAGACGAACGGAACTGGTATCATACTCCTTGAATTTGGGGAATTTCATCAACGCCCGGTATGCGGTGGGCAGACCGGTGAGAATCGTAATTTTGTGTTTTTCGATAAGTTCCAACATGTCCGGCGGCGAGAACTTCGGAATCAACGATATGGCCGCCCCCCCTTCAAAGGGCATAAGCGTAAAGGTTCCGAAACCGGCCGCAAACGACACCGGAGCCGCACCTCCCAGAACATCGCCGGGCTTCATCTTGTAGACATGTTTGTTCACCAGTTTGGTCTCTATGACCACGGGACGCATAAAATGAACACATCCCTTGGGCATGCCCGTGGTTCCCGAGGTGTACAGCATAATACCGATGTCGTCACCTTTGAGCATGGTCGCTTCCAGATCCGGAGAACCCGCTTCCAGCATCTCTTCAAAAACCAGATTACCGGCGGCCTTTACTTCATCGGCCTTCCCGCCGATGGTAATGACTCTGGTACCGCATTGGAAATTATGTTTGGCCTGCTCAACCGGGGGCATAAGCGGAGCATTGACAATAAAAAATTTCATTTCCGCGTTGTTGGCCACGAACGCCACCTCTTCGCCGGACCACAGGGGCGAGGTGGGTACCGGGATGGCGCCAATTTTTTCAACGGCAAAGACAGCCACCAGTGCCTGAATCGAATTCACCAGACGAATACCCACACGGTCTTGTGCTTCAACGTTTTCTTTTTTCAGACTGTTTCCGAACTTGTTTACCATTTCCTGGAGTTGTGCATAGGTGACGTTCTGGTCCATGAATTTGATGGCAACATTGTCACCTCTTCCTTCACGAACATGACGGTCGAGCAAGAAATCGGTAAGATTCAATTCATCCGGAGTATCTGCAAACTCTTCAGGAACCACATATTCAGGCCACAATTCTTTTGGTGGCAGCATATTTTCCGGTATTTTTCCCATAACATAAACCTCCCTAATTTTAATGTTGTCTGTTTTTAATGTAATCCGTTTTCATTACTCAACAACCGGTTTGATATCCCTGCCTGAGCCGGCAGACATGCGTTTAACCTGTTTTAAAGTCGAGTTTTGCCCAAATTTTACCCCTGGTGACGTTCGGACAAACGTCCGGGGTAATATGCTGAAAGAATTCACCTCCTTTCAAAAGAAATTGTCGTGACCCATCGAAAAATTTCAGTGGCGATCATCGAATAGGTATGGTCGGTAAATTTTCCAAACATTTGCCTATAAGATATCCCGCAATAAATTGCAAGCCAAAAAAACATCGGTTTTTAAAGCACTTTTCTTTTACCCAAAACCGGGGGGGAATCCTCTGTTTGAATCCCCTTATTTCACGAAAATATTCACCTATAATGTATTCAAAAATAAATGTTAATCTATATGTTGTATTTTATGCGATCTTGAACTTTTTAAAAGGATATTTTTTACATCCATGTTCGGTCTTCCTTTATATGTTCAGGATGTTTAGCGATTCAGATTTATTAACCCCTGGCAACCGGGTGCAAAGCGTAAATTAAAAAAGTTTTTTGAATAAAATTCATTTTTTGTTCTTGACAAAACGTATAAACAGTTTTAAAGAATACTTTACTCTGAATCAAATTCATTTTTTAAGTCTATACAAAATTTCATCAGAAAAATTGTATTCACTGAATATAATTCATATATAATCATACATAAATTAGCTTTTTTATTTTTTTAGCACACTGTTTTATATTTTTTTATCATATTACCCAAAGGAGGTGATGTCATACGGTTATGCTTTCTGCATCAAGCGGAAAGAAAAACGACCCATCCAAAGGCAAGCAGGAAATACAGGAAAGGTATTTCTCGGCCGCCGGCGCGGTAACTGTCAATCACCTAAAACGGTCGTTTTATTACGGTTGCCGGCGTTAACCGAAATTTACTTGGAAAGGAGGTGATAACAATCAGTTGAGAGGAATCTATACCGTTCCTCTGATACTGAAAAGGACTCTGGATCGACTCTTAAGTGGATTACTAACTACTTTTTGGAGGTAAAATATGGCAGAAAAAAGAGACATTGAAATAAACAGCCGGGCCGATACACTCGACCTGATGCATCCAGACATCAGACCCTGGCCGGTCACGCCAGCGCCTTCGTTTGAAGAAGTCATGGAAAAAACATATGCCAAGCGAAAGGCGGAAGACTTCGGCAGGTGGTGTGAGGACAATCTCAGGTATGAGTATTGCTTTACCAAACCCGAGGCCCTCCAGGGGATGAAGTTTATCTGTGTCGGGATGTGGAGACTGGGCAACAAGTTCTGTGGCGGACTGCTTTGCGAGGCCGGAGCCGAGGTGATCAACGTGGAGCCTCCCGGAGGCGACCCCTTGAGAAA
>CAZIIV010000104.1:0-5085 GCA_964539365.1 uncultured Desulfobacteraceae bacterium
CAAGGAGGATGAATTGGATCATTCAAAACCGGTTCTGGTTACCGGAGCCACCGGCTATGTCGGCGCGCGCCTGATCTCGCGATTGCTGATGACCGGATATCGCGTAAGGGCTATGGGAAGATCCCTGGCCAAAATGAAGTCACGATCTTGGGGGAATCACCCCATGATCGAGCTGGCTGAAGCGGATATTCTGGACCTGCCGTCCCTTGAGCGAGCGGCCAGGGGCTGCGGGACGGTGTTTTACCTGGTGCATTCCATGATTGCACAGAAGAAGGGATTCGCGGATGCCGACCGCACGTCGGCCCGAAATATGGTAGCGGCAGCAGTGACCCAAGGCCTGGAAAGAATCATCTATTTAGGAGGGCTCGGTGATGTTAACCATCCAGACATGAGCGAGCATCTGCGCTCGCGCCACGAGGTCGGCGATATTCTCCAGTCCGGTCCGGTACCCGTTACCGTGCTTAGGGCCGCCATGATCCTGGGATCCGGCAGCGCTTCTTTTGAAATGCTGCGCTATTTGGTCGAACGCCTGCCGGTGATGGTAACGCCCCGTTGGGTTCACACGCTCTGCCAGCCCATTTCGATTACCAGTGTACTGCATTATCTCCAGGGGTGTCTCGAACACGATGAAACCACCGGCCAATCCTTTGACATCGGCGATCTGGATGTATTGACCTATAAAGAAATTATCGATAGCTACGCTCAAGAGGCCGGCTTGCGCAAACGCTTGATTATCCCGGTTCCCCTGCTGACCCCCAAACTAAGCTCTTATTGGATTCATTTGATTACGCCGGTTCCGGCCTCGATTGCCAGGCCTTTGGCCCAGGGTTTGAGTATTCCGGTTGTTTGCAAGGACAATCGCATACGGTCCATCATCCCGCATATGCCGTTAAGCTTCCGTGAAGCCATTCGAATCGCTTTGGAACATATTAAAAACCAACAGGTGGAAACCTGTTGGACCGATGCCGGATGCCTGCTTCCTCCGGAATGGGCCTATTGCGGTGATGCGCAGTACACCGGTGGAACCGTTTTGGAATGCGGCTATCGAATCCAGATAAAAGGGACGCCCCAAGAGATCTGGACGCCCATCCAAAACATCGGCGGAGAAACCGGTTGGTATTTCGGTAAAGCGCTGTGGAAACTTCGCGGAGATTTGGACAGACTGATCGGCGGCTTCGGTCTGCGCCGGGGGAGACGGCATCCTACCGAGTTGCGGGTCGGAGATGCCATTGATTTTTGGCGTGTTTTGGAAGTGGAGCATGAACGGCGGTTGGTTTTATTTGCTGAAATGAAAGTGCCAGGGGAGGCATTGTTCGAATTTCGAATAACACCCCAAGCTGACGGCTCTAGCGAACTCGAGCTACTTTCCCGCTTTTTGCCCCGAGGACTTGGGGGCTTACTCTACTGGTATGCCTTTTATCCGTTTCATGAGTGGATTTTTGGCGGCATGCTTCGAGCCCTTGCCGGAGCCGCCGGCAAGTCCATGGTTCGCGGTCCCGAACGATTTACGCCCAAATTGCCGGATAGTTGCGAACTCCCGCAGCAAAAAACGTAACTCAAACAAGCAATTAAAACCCAATATCCATTCAGAGCACAGATTCCCTTTTCATTACTCTTTTGAGCTAATATTTTCGCTTTCAGATCTTCTTAGGGGAAACCGGTCGAATCATAACTGGTTATATCAATCGCACAGCAAATACGAACGGGACTCCTCGTATAATAGGTGGAAAAGAATTAAAGAAATGGTTGTAAACTAATTTCAATATTGATGATGTGGTCTATGTTAAGATCTTGTCTCCGGTATCATTAAAATTATTATTTTAGATGGTTAGGCTGACTCAGACATATCGGTGATTTTTGATATGGATGATATTTTCATCTTTTGGATGGCTATGTCAAGGATCATCAGGGTGAAAACGCTGATCGCTTCACCCCGATTTTTTATTCAGGCATACAGAGTATCGATCCATTTCAAGGCTTCTTTCTGTTGTTATCTTTTCAAGGTTCTCAGCCCCGAATTCCTCATAGAGTTGGGTAAGAATCATCTTATATGCCCTGACCGTATTTTCTTTAGAATGAGATTTGTGATACTCCAGACAAAGTTTTACAGCATTTGAGACTTTCATAACTTTACTTCCTTTTGGTTTGGGATTTATGAAAAAGTTATCTGCCGTCTCCTTAGCTGTAAAACACCGATTGGATAAACGCAAAAAAATCGAGAGGATAACTTAAAGATACTTTTGATGAGTCTAACAAGTACATCTAACCCGGAAATTTGAAAATGGATGCGGGATGGATACCTGGAATACAATCTAATCTTGATGTTTACAGTCCAAATTTGATACATTTCAATCTGGCTGATGTAACATCGTGGCAAGGCCATAAAGGTTTTGACAAGCCCTATTTTCATGTCATCGTCTCAATAGATCACGATGAATGTCGGTGTTGAAATAACAACGGAATATCTGAAAAAAAAATAAGGACTTGATATTTACAGTTTGAATTTGATATCTATTGGTTTTAATAAATTCAAGATGTTGGCAAGTTATAACACGGTTTTAGATCCCCAAATTTTTTCTGGTAGCCAACTATATACTACTTCCCTTTGACAGATCCGGCCAAAGTGCCAGGGTACAATGAGGGTAGTTGCCTTTATCGAAAGTGAGGATGTAATCAAAAAGATCCTCCAGAGGTGGACAAGTCCTAAAGCATTTGGGCTTGCGGGAGGTAAAGCGGAAGCCGTCACCGCGAGCCTGTTCGGTGCGGTAAACGTTAATGCGGAGCTTCGGCAGAAAGGCGTTATCAAAAAGCTGTCCACTACTCCCATCACCCATACCGACTGGATACTTTCGAACGTTCTCTACCAGTTCTTACTTTCGGTCATAGCCACGATTGCGATACTATTAGTGAGTTATGGCGTGTTCCATGTCAGCGTTAAGATGAATTTCTGGCTCCCTATGTTCGTCGGGATAGGTATGATACTCACCCGTGTCGCGAAGGAAGCAGAGAGCGCCGCCGCTGCGGCAAACGCTATCATGTTCCCGATGATGTTCCTCTCGGGTACATTCTTTCCCGTCGAGATGATGCCGGGTTTCCTGCAGAAGTTCTCTAGGATACTGCCTCTGTACTACGTGAATGAAGGTCTCCGGGCATCTATGATATTTTTGGACAATATGGTTGCGTTGCGCTGCTCTGTAATCATAGGGGTTTTCGCTACCGCAGTCTTCGTCCTGGGGATGATGACCACCAAATGGGACGAGGGGTAAGGAAGTAACATGATTCTCAATATAAAAGATAAGACAACTAAATACTTGTTGTCATTAGCAAAAAGTCCCTCGTTCTTTTATCCGTACTACAGGTATCATTTTCCGCTGCCATCCGTGATAATGATCGAGAATACAAATTGCTGCAACTCACAGTGTGTCATGTGCCCTCGTGAAAAGCTCACAAGAAAACCCGGCTTCATGGATTTTGGATTATTCGAGAAGATCATTAAAGAAGTATCCGGCATGAGGCGCAAACCAGTTACGCATTTACACGGGTTTGGAGAGCCGCTTTTAGATAAATTATTACCAGAGCGGATAGAGCTGGCAAAAACGAATGGAATAAAGCATACCTATATCGTGACTAATGCTTCATTACTTTTTCCCGAAACATCAAGAAAGATTATTAACGCGGGATTAGATAAGATGAAGATTAGTTTTTACGGAACCGACGAAGAATCGTATAATTCGATTATGAGAAAGTTGAATTTTAATGATACTTTTCAAAATATTATAGATTTTTTGAGGATAAGGAAAGAATTGAAGTGTAAGAACCCGCAGCTAACACTTCAATATATTCCTCACGAAACAAATAATGCCAGGACGGAGGAGTTTAAAATTCTGTGGAGCTCTTTAATTGATAAGAATGCCGGTGATCGTTTGAATATCACATCTTTGCATAACTATGGCGGCGGGAGAGCTTATAACCATGCAGGGGAAAAAATCGTTTCGATCTGTTTTTACCCCTGGACAGCCATGTCGGTGCTCTATGATGGCAGAGTCGTTACCTGCTGTATGGATTATAATGGTGCGCAGGTCATGGGAGACCTTAATGTCCAGACTGTAAAGGAAATTTGGAATGGGCCTGTGCTGTCATCGGTCAGAAGCAAATTTGGAAAGCGGGAATACAGCGGCTTTCCGACCTGTATGTGCTGTGATTGGGTAAATAGGCGTTAAACAAATAAGCGAAGAAATAAGGTGCGAATGAGAAAAAGAATCTTTTTTATTTGCGGTTCGATGAATCAGACAACCCAGATGCATCAGATATCCATGTACCTTAATGAGTATGAGCACGCTTTCTCACCCTACTACTGCGATGGCCTTCACGAGATTTTTCGAAAACGCGGGTTGATGGAGTTCACTATCACAGGTGACAAACTGGCGAGCAGATGTCGGATGTATCTGGAGAAACATAACCTTCCTAAAACGCACGATTTTTTCCATCAAAATATTCTGTGTCGCATAACGATATCTGAAAAGGGTGTAAATTTTAGATCACTAATGGTACACACAAATCTGACCTGTTTCAATAGGTTTAATTTTTCCGGTATACATCTTGATTCGGCGAACCTTTGATCTCTCCTTGAGATCACTACCTTACTCAAACCTGCAATACGAGAATAATACCATAGAAATCATACTGTTCGAGATCTGATCTGCTAATGGTTAATATAAAAACAACACCACCCCGCCCCTCGGAGTGAGAAATGAGGTTCACCATCATCACATATACTTTTGCTTTGTCTTAGATTAAAGCAACTGTCTTTAAAATCTCATATCTTTGCACATAGTTAACCTAAGATATCACGCAGATCAAATAATTTGCCTTTTTGTACCAGGTAAACCTTTACAATTGACATTCAGACAAACAATTGAGATAAAAAACTTATAATTCCAACCAATTATTAAATAAGGAGCCCCCATCATGACACTTACAAAAATTCAGGTTTTAAAAATATAGGTGGTGTGAAGTATTTCCCCAAGAAATAAGTGGAATGACCAATCGGGTAAGGGAGAGTCTTTCTCTCCCTCACCTCCCTAA
>CAZIIV010000104.1:5185-9684 GCA_964539365.1 uncultured Desulfobacteraceae bacterium
CTCACCTCCCTAATCCCTGAATTCCTTTTATCCCATTGACATAAAAGTGGTTTTAACGTAAAAATAAAATGTTTGTCATCTATTTGACTGGAGACTACCGTCGTCATGGGAAGGTTGAAAATACTTGCACAAGGCAGATCTTCACAGGCAAGGGCACGGTCACGGGGCAAGTTGTTTGAAGCCATGATGATCCAGGTTCTGCATCACTATGGGTACAGCGCCGATCGCATCCTGTACGCAGACGCCGCCGAAACGGAAATCGATATTGAGGGCAAGCATAAAGCAACCGGATCTCCCCTTTTTGCCGACTGTAAGTTTTATGAAACCTCCGTATCCGCTTCCAAACTTCAGGCATTTTACGGCAAGTATATGGCACGATGGCACAAGAATAACCGGTGCCACGGGCTTTTCATCGCCCTTCCCGGTATTGACCGGTCTGCCGGGGAATTTTATCGAGAGTATATACAAGGAAATCCTCAAATCACCGCACGTCTGTATGAGGAAGATCAGATTCTCAAAGCAATTTCAAGAAATCCGGGAAGTGTGGATCCGAATATTTCGGCAAAACATATTCCCAAAAATATGGGGAAACCGGGAAAGTTTTTTCTGCTGTACACCGAAAAAGGAGTGTTCTGGGTTCACCCAATCACCTCTCACGGCAAAAACACTCCCGACCGAATCGCTATTTTTAACGACAAGGGCGTCCCTGTATTTGATCGATCCACACTAAGTTATTTGACAAAACTATATCCGGAGCTTGACGATTTTGACAACATCATTCTGGGAGGTACGGCGGTTCTTCAGCCGGCTCTGTTTCAAGATGCAGATGAAATTGTGGAGGTCCGGGGAGGAGCCGGATGCTTCGAATATCAATACCCGGCAGCACCGGAGCACTTCGTGGGCAGAAAACCTTTGCTTAATGAACTCGACGCCTTTGCCAAAAAACTCATCAATAAAAATACCCCCCTTCGCGGCATTTTATTTGAAGGTCCTTCAGGATTAGGAAAAAGTTCGGCGGTCCTTGCAAGTGTTAACCATCTGCAAAAAATGGGGCATTTTGCGGTTGCCATAGACTCACGCACAGCATCGTCTTCAAGATTCATGACCGGTATAATAGACCATATTTTCAAAAAGTTCGGAAATTTCGGAGGCACTTTAACGGAAACGGATCGTCAAAAATCCGCAACAGGATTTGACCGGGCGGTAAACGCAATTTTTGGCATCGGGACACTTCTCGAATCCCATAGCAAACTGCTGTTCATTTTTTTGGACCAGTTCGAGAACGTTTTTCTTCGGCCGGATGTGATGAAACCCATTAACGATCTGTTTCTAAAAATATGCGAAAAACAGACCCGCATAATTTTTGGTTTCTCCTGGAATAAGGATCTTGTTTTATCGACCCATGCCTTTTCTGATAATCTGATCCAAGAGGTTCGGAAAAACAGCAAAAACATGATCCTGAAGACTTTTTCCAGAGCCGAAATTGAGTTGTTTTTAAAAAAGCTCCGTAAGGATATGGATGAAGACTTAACAAAAGATCTTCACTCTTTCCTCGTGGAATTTTCACTAGGATATCCCTGGTTGCTGAAATTACTTTGCTTTCATGTTAAAGTTGCTCGGGAATCCGGATTTCCACAGTCAAATATTGCCGAAAATCTTATGAACATAGAAGAACTTTTCCAGCATGACTTACAGAAACTGTCAAATAAAGAGCGCGCCTCATTGCTTGAGATTTCCGGATCCGCACCAATGCGTCTTTCAGAATCCAGACCCATGGTTGAGCCTCAAATCATACAAAGTTTGATCCGGCAAAGGGTGATCATAGCCATCGGCAGCACCGTGGACGTTTACGGAGATATTTTTCGCGATTATCTGAACACAGGGGTATTGCCCCATTGGGACAATTATATCCTGGGTTCCGACCCCGAACATGTTGTACAGACGGTCAAGATCCTTGATGCGGCCGGCGGCACATTGGATGTTTCCGATTATACGAAACAGACCGGCTTGCCGGAAAAACTTTTTTACACGATATTAAAAGATATGGATTTTCTGGGGCTTGTCAAAATCATAAAAGGCAACGCCGAGTTGCAGATTAAACTTCCCTCAAAGCCCCATGATGTTCAGAGTGTATTGAAAACTTATTTGAAAGACAGACTCAACGCTAACCGCCTGGTTAGGCGGCTTTTGAAAACCCTAAAACAGAAGAATACTCTTCCCATAGATAATATCGCCAAGCTGTTTGAGACCTGGTGCGTCTATATTTCGGCAACAAAACAAGCTTGGGTAAGGCACGCCCGCATCCTGGCGAAATGGATGAATACCGCTGATCTGGCGCTTCTGGACAAAAGAAATCGAAAGCTCATTCATTTTGATCCTGAAACGGAAATCCGTGAGCGTCATTTTGTGCTGCCGAAACGGCGGGGAGCTAAAATTCCGCTGATTCAGTATTCCCCTGTTGAAGATATCGCCATCAGACTGGTTCGGGCCCTTCATGGGGACGGGAGGGTGAATTGGACGGGCCTGAGCAAAAGCACGATATTTAAAGCCCTTGCGACATTGGAAGATTTGGGCTTCATTGTTCGAAAAACGCCATTGATAAAAATGCTGCCCAAAGGCAAGGAGTTCGTCTCAAATCCGGATAGACGCCCTGTCTTGTTCGCGCAAGGTGCGTTGCAATTGACGTCATTTTCGAGGTTTATAAAAATACTTGAATCCCATCAGGTCAAGGGCAATACGCTGTTAAAGCTTGGTCTCGAACTTGGTGAGAATCTCGGCACAAACTGGAAAAACAGTACTGCCGAAACCATGGCCAAGATCATGCTGGATTGGGCCCGTCATGCAAAACTTGCCCCCGGTGTTTTTACCGAAATTCGGAGAGGGCCGATAACCGGCTGGAAAAAGAAAGAAGATCCTCAGATGAGTCTTTTTTAAGGCAGTTATGTACCTTTATTTATAAATGGGGAGACAAAGTAAGTTTGATCCTTTTCGACGGGACATATCGCTTACAACGGCAGGAAAATGCTTCACGGAAAACCATTGGAGAATGTGCCTGCGCTTGGTGGGTAAGAATCGTCGATTTTTCAATAGACCGGCCGGAAGTCCGGTACCTCAGACCCTATGTCATTATTGCCACACAAACCGGCGAAGGCATTTTCAGAACAACCTGTGCCGAAAGTCTGGGCAATAGGATATACCGGGACTTTAATCTAAAAATGGATGAGACATTATGGATAGAGCACTATCCGCATGAGCCGGCTCTGTACGTCGCAATTTTCGAGCCCAAGTCTTATTTTGGAACTGAGATATTTTATCATATAGACTGGAGGCCCATTTTGCCCAATGAATTCGAAGCCGTTAAACCATTTATACCGGCAGCCGAAAATATCGAACGTCCATAGAACAGCCACTAAGGGCCTCGGAAAATAGAAAGTTTTCCTTGCTGCCCTGATTCGATCGTTTGAGGCCGGCACCCGCACAGGAATAGGGTTCACGCCTCGAAGCTCTTGAGAGGATAAAAGCGTTTAATCCGGTGCCGAGCGCAGAAAGGAAGGAGTTATGCCTTAGGTGATAAACTGCCCAAGCTGTCTAAAATTATGGTAAGTTATTGTGTTTAGATTCGTGTATATTTGTGTTCATTCGCGGTTTTATTTAATAGTTTTTCAATTGTTTTAGGAGATCTTTTAATGAAATTTAAAGGTGCTCTAATTTTGTTTCTTTGCTTTTGCTTTAACCAAGGGGCGTTCAGCCAGAATTTATCTCAGAAATTAGATCCATCGCCAAATGTATCGGATCTTTCTCCGGATGATATCATGAAGAAGGTTGAATCACGGTATGCGGCTCCAGGTTTTTCGGCCTCTTTTTTTCAAGCTTCAACAATAAAAGCCATGGAAATAACAGATAGCGCATCGGGGAAAGCTTTTTTCAAACGTCCCGACAAAATGAGATGGGAGTATGAGACGCCCGACCGTCAAACCATAATAACCAATGGACATACGTTATGGATATACAGACCGGAAGACAACCAGGTCATGGTGGGCAAGGCTCCTTCTTTTTTCAAGGATGGCAAAGGGTTCAGTTTCCTTTCGGATATGGAGTCGGTAAAGAAGAAATTTTATATTCTTCTCGAAAAAAAAGCCGAAGATGACACCCATGTGTTGAAACTTTTACCCAAAGAAAAAACATTCGATGTATCGGTTATATATCTGACTGTTTCAACAAAGACTTTTGAAGTGGTTAAAATTGTTACCTATAACTCATACGAGGATGAAACACGAATCGAGTTTAAAGACATTGAGTTTAAACAGAAACTTGATGAATCCCTGTTTAATTTTAAAATACCTCAGGGTATTGAGGTGTTGAATCTTGACGAGCAATAAAGAATCCTGGCACAAATGACCAGGATTCTTTACTCCTTGCCGTATGCCTGGTGTCAGGTGTCAGGTTTCAGGTGTCAGCCCCGCCGCCGGCGGAGCCGGATTAATCAAACAAGAAACTTC
>CAZIIV010000105.1:0-9580 GCA_964539365.1 uncultured Desulfobacteraceae bacterium
GGACTGGCTTTCAGTTATCTCGCCGAAAAGGTGTGCAATGAAATATATACCCATGTGGATGTCTTTCTAACAGGCAACGGATTCCATCTGTCCAGTATTCCCTGTACCGTGGTTTGTGATGAAAAGGAATATACATACGACTCAGTGACGATAACGTCATATCGATGCGGTTTGATATTCGAGAGGTTGGATGAGGAGCAGGAGAATCAACTGAAATTTTTTATAACCAATTACACAACAGGGGTTCTAAAGTCGTAACGGATCTAATTTTAAAGGGAGAATTCAAAAATGGAAACATTAGAATTCAGGCAATCGTCTTTCAGGGATTTTCTCCACGTCATCTTCAAACGAAAAAATCAAATTCTGCTCTTTTTCGCGGTCACGGTCTGCACGGTGGTTATCGGAACGTTCGTGATCCGACCGGTTTATGAGGCCAAGGCACAGATCCTGGTGAAGATGGGAAGGGAAAACCTTTATATTCCCCCGAACACCACCAACAGCCAGGTTATCAATTTTAATCGCGAAGATCAGGTCAATTCTGAAATTGAGCTTCTGAAGAGCCGCTCTATTGCCGAAAAAGTAATAAAAACCCTGGGACACGAGAATATTTATAAAAATACAGAATATAAAGATGTTGTGTTGGCATTTCAGAAATCCTTGACCGTGGAAGGGATTAAAAAATCGGATGTCATTGAGGTCAGCTTTAAGCATAAAGATCCGGAAACAGCCACCTTGATTGTCAATACATTGGCAAACGCCTATTTGGACGAACATCTTTTGGTTCATAAAAATCCCCAGTCCTACAATTTTTTTGAAGATCAAGCTCAAATATTAAAAACCAAGTTGGAAACTGCCGAGCAAACTCTTGAAGCATTTAAAAAACAAAATACCGTTACAGATCTTGAGGAACAACAAAAACTTCTTTTAAAACAGATCGCCGATCTTCATACCGAATTGAACCGAACCTTAAGCCAGGAAGCCGAAACAAAGAACCGGATACTTCAAATTCGTCAACAACTCGATAAAACTCCCGAAAATATACCCCAGGGGAAAGAGGTGGATCATAACCCATACTTGATCAGTAATCTTGAGGCAAGGCTGGTGGAGTTGCAGCTCAAAGAAAAAGAACTCCTCATGAAATATACGCCGCAAAGCCGACTGGTTAAAAATGTTAAAGAAGAAATCCAGATGGTTCAAGAGACGCTGGCGCAAAATGAGAAAAAACAATATGGGAAGAGCCGCGTGGGATTGAACACCACCTATCAGCGGTTACAGGAGGAACTTTTTCGAAACCAGGCCGAGGGAAAAGCACTGACCGCAAAAAAGGAGATCCAAAATGCCCAGCTTGCGGAATACCGGAACAAACTGGAACAACTCAACCAGATGGAAGTGAAACTAAACCAGCTTGAACAGGCGGTGGATGTGAACCACCAAAATTACCGCCTCTATCTTGCAAAATTCGAAGAGTCGCGGATCTCCGATGCCATGGACAATAAAAAAATGGCCAATGTCAGTCTCATGCAATCTGCCCTTACACCACTCAAACCCGTCAGCCCAAAGGTATTGTTGAACATTGTGCTGGCCATCTTTCTGGGAGGATTCGGGGGACTTGGCCTGGGCTTTTTCACAGAATACCTGGATGACAGCCTGGAAAAACCCGAAGATGTGGAGAAGGCGCTCCAGTTGCCGGTATTGGCGTCCATACCGGAAATCGGGGATCAGGGACGGTAGGGTTTCCGATGGACGAGGGAAGATGGACGAGGGACGGCGGAGGACTGAAGGCAGAAATTAGGAAAGAGAAAAGAGGAAAGAGATGGCAGAGGTCGGAGGGCATAGGCCGATGGACGAGGGACGATGGACGAGGGATGAGAGACAGAAGTCAGCTGTCAGAGATCGGAGGTCAGAAAATGCAGATAAAATCGGCTTCCTACTCCGCAGCTCCGACTTCTGATATCTGACTTCCATCGGTTTTCATCAAACCTCACACATGTTAACCGAATAGGAGCATGATAGAAATACTCAGAAAAATGTTTAAAGCCAATCCCGGAACATCGAACATCCAGGTAAAAGATAAATGTTCAAAGTGCGGATGCGATGTAATAATTGATATAACGGCCACTTCGGCAGGATTTGGGCTACAGGGCGGCTCGTTAGTTAAGTGTTCGCCGGATACGTATCTCGCCCAGTGTCCGGAGTGTTATAAAAATAACCCAAAGATAGAAGATGGACGAAGGACGAAAAAAGGACAGTGGTCAGAAGTCGGATATCAGAAGTCAGAAAATGTAGATAGCCTTATTTAAACAAGAGAATACGAAATGATAATCAAAAATGAAAAATTTGAACTTGAGATTTCTAATGGAATTGAAGTCTATTTTGGCTCGAAAACATCCGGACAAGTCTTCAAAAAATGGGAAGAATTCAAGGATGAAGAAAAACAACAGATAGAATTGATTCAAAATGCAGTAGAGAACCTATTGAATACATCAGAAAAAATGTTTCTATCACCGCCGTAGGCCAATACGTTTTGTCGTCCATCATCTCAGCGAAGCGGTCTTCCATCTTCCATCGGTCTTTATAGCGCAGCGGTCTTCCGTCTTCCATCGATTTTCCCTGAACCCTGACACCTTGAGCCATGCGCCGTGCACCCTGAACCTATAGAACTATGTACTGCACCCATTACAAATTTTCTGAAAAACCCTTTGACGTCACGCCGGATCCCCGGTTTCTGTACCTGACTCCGGATCATCAGGAGACCCTCGCGTCCCTCATTTACGGGATTCGGGAGCGGCGGGGATTTATCACCGTTATCGGCGAGGTGGGCACTGGAAAGACCACATTGCTCAATGCCGCCATGGATCGAATGGATGAAAAGACACGAGTTGCCTTTATTTTCAACACGGATGTGACGTTCAACGAGATGTTGAACCTGGCGCTTTATGAATGGGGATTGACCAAGGATAAAGAAAAATTGTCAAAAGTTGATGCCATTCAGCTTTTAAACCGCTTTGCCATTGAGCAGTTGGGCCAAGGTGGAAATGTGGTGCTGATCGTAGACGAAGCGCAGAACCTTGACAACACGGTGATGGAAAACCTTCGGCTTCTTTCAAATTTGGAAACGCGCAGACATAAACTGATCCAGATTGTTCTTTCCGGTCAGCCGGAGCTCGACATTAAGCTGAACGGGCACGAATTGCGGCAGCTTGCCCAAAGAATCAGCCTCAGGCGATATGTATTTCCACTCCATGAAAAGGACACCTATGAGTATCTTGAGCATCGACTGCGGATTGCAAAACATTCGGGTTCATCCCCCTTTACCTCCGAAGCCCGGCAGATGATCTGGGAGTATTCCGGCGGAATCCCCCGAAAGATCAATATGCTTTGCGACAATGCCTTTTTGATCGGATACGGGCTGAAACAGAAAAAAATAAATGCGGATATGGTGCAAGAAGCGGCCCGGGATTTAAAATGGACCCGTTTTTCAGATACCCGGGCATCATCGAGTGTTCCGACCGCTGAGACCACCGGACTTACCTGTGTCGAGACAAAACCTTCCCCACGCAAGCTTCCCCTGGCCGCCTGCATGTTCCTTGTCGGATGTGTGATATTTGCCGGAGGTTTTTTTTTAGGTCACTTAAAATTCGGGTTCACCCGGCTCGATGTTTTCGGCAGCAACATCAACGCAGGCGACCCGGAAACCATTCAACCCGATCCTGAAACGGGTCGAGTGCAATTGCAAAGCTCCGGTGGCGCAGAACAGGCGCATATCGTGCCCGAGATTAAGAGCAAAAGTTTATCCGAACAGGCGGTTGCATCTGAGGACCCTGCGGAGGGCATAATAACAGCCTTACCCCCCAAAACAATTCAGCCCGATCCTGAATCACAGCACCCACAAGAGGTGAGCTCTCAAGTACCCGTACAATTTGTTCAAGTGGAGCAACGCATTCCCCGGAAGTTGCCCAAAAACAATGTTGAACCGGAAATTCCTTCACAAAACCCGGATGAAACCGACCCGGCGGTGCCGGAAAAAACAGTGGAGAACCCCGAAAAAGCAGACCACATCGTGTCCGCGAAAAAACAGAAACAAGTACGGCAGGTAAAGATCAGGAAAGGAGATACCCTTCACCGTATCATTGTCCAAACCTACGGTACATACGATGAGGTGATTCTGAATAAGGTTCAGAAGCAAAATCCTGGGATCACTGATCCGGACCTCATCCTTGCCGACCAAATCATCAAACTGCCGATTAACGAATAGATAGCGTATAAATTTCCTTTTTTGGACACAGATGAACACAGATTATCAAGATTTTTTTAATTAATAAAAACATTATCTGAGAAAATCTGAGAAAATCTGCGTCCCATTTAACTTAAAAATTAAAGGCGGAGAAAATGGGAAAAACCCACGAGGCCCTTGAACGGGCGGAAAAAGAGTTTCAGGAGAATATACTCGAAACGCCATATGATTCTCAGAAGGACGTGGCGGTCAGGAAGCCGGGCAAATTTCCAATGCAGACGCCCACTGACAGATTTCAGGAAGTCAAGACAAAATTGCTCACCTGTTTTCCTTCAGGATCTGTGAAGACGATTCTCATCACCAGCCCTGCTCATGGAGACGGATGCACCACCACAGCGGTCAATTTTGCCAAAACCATGGCGCAGTTTTGCCGGCTCAATGTGCTTCTGATTGATGCAAATCTCAGGTCTCCGAGACTCCATGAGCTGTTCAGCGTGGAATACAATCGGGGTTTGGCCGATCTGCTGACCAAAGAGGAAGATAAAGCATCACTGTTTAAAAAAGTGGGCCATGGAAACCTTTATCTGATCCCTTGTGGCAAGAAGAATTCAGGACCCCTGGCTATCTTTGAATCGAATCGCTTTGACGAGACCCTCAAACTGATGCGTGAAAAATTTGACTATGTAATTTTAGATGCCCCTCCGGTGAACCGCTATGCCGAGACCAAAGTCATGGCCAAGAAAGTGGATGGGGTGATCCTGGTCATTGAATCCGGAAAGACCCGCAGCCAGGTGGCGGTCAAAGCCAAACAGGAACTGGAAGACGCCGGCGCCAAGGTCCTGGGCGTGATCCTCAACCGGCGAAAACACTACATACCCGAATGGATTTACAAACGACTCTAAAAAACAAGGCTCACGGCACAAGGTACAGGGTGCAAGGCTCAAAACACACAGATTAGGTGCCTAAACTAATAACAAAGAGCGACGAACCAAGGATCAGACGAAGTGCTTTACTTTGAAATCTGTGCCGTGTGTTTTATGACCTGTGGTGTGAATCCTACACCCTAATCCTTGCGCCGTTCACCTTGTGTCCCAACTAGAAAGAAAGGATTAAATAATGGGAAAATTCGAAGATCTTAGGGTCTGGCAGAGAGCAAAAGATTTGGCTGTCTTTATCTATAAATTAACTGATCATGGTAAGTTTTATAAAGATTTTGGATTAAGAGATCAAATTCGACGTGCAGCAGTAAGTATGCCAAGTAACATCGCGGAAGGAGATGAGCTGGGCAGTGACAAACAGGCAATCCGGTTTTTCTATATAGCCAAAGGGTCCTCTGCTGAGGTTTTGACACAAGCGATAATATCTCAGGAAATAGGGTATATAACTCATGAAGAATGTTCACATATTGAAAATGAATGTAAGGCGATATCAAGCATGCTGACGATGCTTATTAAAGCACGCTCCAAGTTATAATAAATTTTGGCCACATGCCTTAAGCCCTGCGTCGTGCGCCGTGCGCCTTACGCCGATTCAAAAAAAGGAAACACAAATGAAACACAATAGAGCAATTCAAATTTTCGCGTTGATTACGGTAATGTCGAGCTCCCTTTTCGGTTGCGCCACACAATCAGCAGTGGCTCCTGATCCTGCGATCGCATCCCGCTCCACCCAGCCCGCTCCTTATCTGATTCAGCCGGGGGACCAGTTGGATATTAAGTTTTTCTACAACCCGGAACTCAATGAAACCGTTACGGTACGGCCGGACGGAATGATTTCGCTTCAACTGGTGGATGAGGTTCGGGCGGCCGGTTTACAGCCGTCGCAGCTCGACGAGGTTCTCACGAAAGAGTATGCTCAAGAGCTGAAAAAACCCATGATCACGGTTATTGTGAAATCCTTTCAGGGGCAGCGGATTTATGTGGGCGGCGAGGTGAACAGACAGGGACTGATTACCCTGGCAGGCAATATGACACCGCTTCAGGCGGTTCTCGATGCCGGCGGCTTCAAGGAGACCGCCAACCCGCAAAGTGCGATGATTATCCGAAAAGGCGCGGACAATCGACCGGTTCCCATCCGCATGAATCTTATGGATGCCATGCACGGTAAAATCGGGAGTGCTGATTTTTTGCTTCAACCCCAGGATATTGTTTATGTGCCCAAGAGCGCCATTGCCAAAGCCAATAAATTTGTCAACCAGTATATCGAAGATCTTTTACTGTTCAGAGGGGTAAGTCTTGGGTTCAGCTATGAAGTCCATGGGGATAGTGATTAGGCCAGGGCTACGCCGACATAGGCTATAGGTTGGAGGTTGGAGGCAGAACGAAGGACGATGGATGAGGGAAGATGGACGAGTTAAGGCAGAGGTCAGCGGTCGGAGATCAGCCTCCGGCCCATAGGGCCTACGCCCCGGTGGGAAGTCGGAAAATGCAGATAAAATCAGCTAAAGACTTAAAAGTTTATAAGAAAGCGTATTCTTTATCTGACTACTGAATGCAAAGAGATCGGAGCAATGTTAGGTTCAATGTTAAAAAAGCGGAGAACGTTTTTACTCTTTAAATCTGACATCAGACATCCGACCTCTGACTTCTGACATTTAAACTCTGCGATCTCTGCTTGCCCCGCTTGTCCTGTTGAACCGGGCACCCTCCGGGTGTTCAACTGGGATAGCTCATTTAGATGGTACTGGGGCGATCTCCGCCTGTCCCGTAACTCCGGTAGATGGTACTGGGACGAGAGACCCAAAAAAAAATGGAACTCCCCAAGAATTCATAACATTCTTGACAATAACAGGAAACTTGCGGTAAAGTTGACAACAATGGAAATATGAAAAAATGTCCAATAGCCGCTTAAGATAACAGGAGAATCGCAATGGAAAAAGTTCAAACCAGTGAGGTAACCCTAAAAATACCGCCTTCTATCGCTGCTGACATCGGAAGTAACGAAATCATAAAATTGCTACTTGACAAGGCGCTTGGGAAAAAAGATTTATATAAAAGCAAAATCAAGATGCTTGAATCAAAGTACGGGACGAATTATACCTCCTTCAAGAAAAAAACAGAGAAAGCGGACGAAAACTTTCAGGAATGGGATGATTTGCTACTATGGGAGGGTTTTTTGCTAGCGTACAGGGAATGGAATAGAAAATATAAGGACCTCAAGCTTTGTATGAAATAATTTCTGCTCTCAGACAATCAGCCATTGTTCTTGATTTTCTGATGTTAATTCACAATTCAAGGTTTACCCCGTTAAATTTTCAGTCGAAGACCTTATCCCGAAAAACGAAATAGTAACCCAATGGATGTCCCCCATTACATAAATTTGTTTCGTATCGTGCGAAATGTGAGTTTTAAGCGCGAAAAACATCTATTTTTGGAACGTTAATTCATAAATATCAACAAGTTCGCGTGGCCCGACCCCAATTTCAATTTCCCAATTTCCAAAGCAGTAAAACAAAAAGGAGATAATTATGGAGTTCAATATGATCTATAAGAAAAAGAATGACTGGTTCATCGGACATATCCAAGAGTATCCCGATCATGAGAGCCAGGGTAAAAGTTTGGATGAATTGAAAGAGAACTTAATAGAGATCTATACGGATATCCACAAGGGCTTAGTACCCGACGCGGAACCCTTTCAATTAATGGAAGTGGCAATTTGAAGAGGAAAGAATTGCTCCAAATAATAAAGGCAAAAGGCTGTGTTTTTGTTCGCCACGGCGGCAATCACGATTGGTATAGAAATCCTCAAACGGGCATAAGCCAACCTATTGCAAGACACAATGAAATAGAAGATGGTCTTGCGAAAAGGATAATAAAGCGCCTATCTGCATAAAAGAGATGCCTTGCAAAATGCCCTGTCAATTTTTCCGAAGCGGAGACTACAAAGTGCCAACTTCCCATATTCCCATACATCCCTCCGAAGGATTGTTGGTGATGGAATTCAAATACTTGAAAATGCTCAGCGAGCGCATTCCCCGCTGCTTGCGGCGGGGTTAGCGAGCGAAATAAAAAATGGTTAAAATTCCTTACATTTGGGAGATTCCCTGTAGCTTGCTACAGGGTTCTTCAATTCCATCACAACAACAAAAAGATAACCGTGTCATCCGTGGAATCCGCGCCAAAAAAATATGTTTGCAACTTGACAACATCCCCCATTATTGCACTGGCTGCAAAAAGGTATGCCAAGGCTTTGGACGGTTTTGAAAGTGAATAGATGAGTATAGCGCCTTTAATCGGCTTTTCCCTTAAAAGCCCCTTTTTGGGGCCAAAAAGAGTCTCTTAAGGCCAAAAATAATGCCTTTTTCGGGCGTTTCCGTAGACAATTCGACAGGTTGCTGAGGTCCAACCCCCAGTCCGGGTACCCTCCGGGTGTTCAACCGAGGCTGTTTTTTCTCACAGAGACCACAGAGAGCGCAAAGATTTTAATTATATTTCTGCTTACGCAGAAAAGAAAAAAACTTAAACTCTGTGAACTCTGAGAGCTCTGCGAGAGACCACTAAAAAGCTGAATATGTCAAGAATGAAGGTTTATCCTGTTAAATGCGGAGCATATTTAACCGGGGCCTGTCCAGTTGAACCGGGCACCCTCCGGGTGTTCAACCGGGATCTGACCCCACTGTTTTCATGACCCCACTGTTTTCAAGCGGTAATAATAAATAATTAAGATGCGACCCCCTTGTCTCTCCCAGCGTTGTGGATATAAACTAAGACTTAAACGGATCCATTTCTCACAATTCCACTAAGTGGAGGGCATTTCCATGATGATGAAGCCATTATTTGTAAGGGTTGAATGGGATGATGAAGCCTGCGTATGGGTTGCTACCAGCGACGATGTTCCAGGTCTTGCAACCGAACAAGATACAATGGAAGGTCTCATCAAAAAGTTAAAAAATATAATACCAGAGCTTCTTGATGCAAATGGAATAACAATTAGCGGTGAAGTACCTTTTGAAATATTGACACGCCGGTTTGAGTTTGCACAAACCAACGCATCATGAGCGGATATACTAAAAAACTCAAGCAACTATTGCTTGAGGCCGGGTGTAGCTGCGTCCGCCAGGGAAAGGGGTGACCACGAAATATGGTATAGCCCGGTAACAATGATCAGATTTGTGGTTGACACGCACACCTTTAATGGGTGACACCAGATTCTGCTCTGACAATCCATTGACATCGCGTATTATTTGAGATATACAGTATGTTCAAGGAGATACCGCGATAACTGGCGAGTCCTCAGCAAGTTCGGTGGAATTTGTCCGCCGGGTTTTTTGGGCGGCTTGCACCTGTACTCCCGCGGCTAATAAGAGAATGGGGGCGTATCAAAATGGAAGCTATGATAGAAATAGAT
>CAZIIV010000106.1:0-9573 GCA_964539365.1 uncultured Desulfobacteraceae bacterium
GGTTTTGAAAAAATTGTTGAAGAACGGATTTTAAAGGCACAGAAAATGGGTGAATTCGAAAACCTGCCCGGCGCCGGAAAACCTTTGGCGTTTGAGGATAACTGCTTTATTTCCGAAGAACTGCGCCTGGCGTATAAAATATTAAAGAATGCAGATTATCTCCCGGTTGAGATTGAATTGAAAAAGGAGATTAACCAAACCGAAGATCTATTGGCGGGGATGCAGGAAACTTCTGAAAAATACCGGATATTAAAAAAATTGAATTTTTTAATCCTGAAGTTAAACTCAATCCGAGACACATCTATCGCCCATGAAATGCCCCAGGTATATACGGAAAAGTTGATCGAACGATTTGAAAATTCTAAAACGTGCTGATATCAAAATATTGACGTGACCCTTTACTAAACTGTCAAATTCATGTATTGTGGTGTTAAACTTACGCTCAAAAGCCCTTTTATTTTTCCTGCTTTTAGCAGGGTATAAATTTCGAGATATTTTATGGCGTTAAATAAGAAAGAAAAAGAGGAAAGCCATTTTAAAAGTGTTTTGATGGCCTATTTTATTCTGGTTCTCCATGTTGTTTTGATTACAGGATTGGTCCTGCTTGTCATTTTTTTCCGTGGTATTATAAATTACATGATATGGATCTTTCTTGGCGGTACTGCTGCCATCCTTGCTTCAGCCTATCATTTTTATAAACGTATGAAAATGGAGGGTAAGACGCTTCGGGAGATTCTTAACACTCATCGGTTTGACGGTAGAACCGTTGAAGTCAATCTATTGGGAGGGCTTGCATCTTTAAAAATCAGCGGGTCAAATGATCCGAGCGCTTTGGGTACGGCGTCATCCGGACAAATTAAACAACTGGAAGACCCGGATGTCATTCACAAGCGGGAGTTTTTCGAACTGGTCCGTCTGCTTGAAAACAACCTCATAACCCTTGATGAATATAACAAATTTAAAGAACAGATATTCAAGCCATAGAAATGTGATGAATTCATTACTACTCGAATGCATCACGAGACCGTCAAATATCGTTTATTAAAATCAACGCACCGTAGGGATGTCTCAAAAATAATTTCATATTGAACGCTGATACATTCCGCCGGGTTGCGTTACGAAAATTCGAAATCCGCTTGATATTCCTAAAGTTTTAGTGCCTTTCCATTCGGGCGGCTCAAGTCCCCGAATGGTAACCTTGCTTTTTTTCTTAAATCTGTAGCAGTTAATAAACCGAAAGGAAATTCGATGAAAAAACTGACCGTTGCACTTCTTTCCGGAGGTATGTCTTCCGAACGCGACATATCCATTGCAAGCGGGGACCAGGTCTATGAAGCTCTTGATAGTGAAAAATACAATATTATCCGCTATGACCCAAAAACAGATATTTCGCGACTGGTGGCGGATGCACATCACATTGATACCGCACTTATAATTCTTCACGGACCCATGGGTGAGGACGGTACGATTCAGGGCCTGCTGGATCTTCTCGGAATCCCTTATCAGGGTTCGGGGGTTCTCGGGAGTGCCATAGGAATGAATAAGCTGGTTTCCAAGCAGCTTTATGAAAAATCCGGTCTCCGGGTTCCGCCTTACAGGGTTATAAAACGTGATGACATATTAAATCCGGAAAGGTATGCGAAGCAGTTGGGTCTTCCCCTGGTTGTAAAGCCCATTGGCAGCGGTTCAAGTGTAGGGATTTCCATTGTCAAATCCATAGATCGATTAAACCCTGCGGTTACCCAAGCATTTGCTCATGACGATACTGTGTTAACAGAGGCATATATTGACGGTATTGAACTCACTGGCGGTGTCATTGGTAATGACAACATAGAAGCCTTACCTGTTATAGAAATCATCCCGGATAATTCCTATGATTTTTTTGACTATACCGCCAAGTATACGGCCGGTGCCACACAGGAAATATGCCCGGCTCGTATTGATGATGCGTTGACGCAACAGGCACAGTCGGTAGCTAAAACAGCGCATCGCGCCCTTTTCTGCAAAGGTTACAGTCGAACCGACATGATTCTCAAAGATCAAGAGTTCTTTGTCCTTGAGACAAATACCATACCCGGCATGACGGCAACGAGCCTGTTGCCTATTGCTGCCGATGCAGCGGGCATTCCTTTCAGCAGGCTCCTTGACCGGTTGATCGAATTAAGTCTTGAGGCGCCCAAAACCAACAGGTGATTCAATGATCATCAGGAGCAGCAAGGAACTCAAGGAGAAATATCATAACCTTGACGCCGGGGATATTTTTCTCGGCGTACTGACCTTCAAGCATCTAAAACAGTCTGTACTGATCGATCTTCTCGAACGTGGCGTTTTATGCTTTCCATCCGCTCTGTCACAAACCTTAAACCACTCCAAGGCCGCTCAGGTTATTGTTTTAAAGAAATGGATGTTGCCTAATACCTTCGTTATTACACGGCGAGTGGATCTGATAGATATTATTAATAAATATAACAGGTTTGGCGTTGCGTCTGTCGTAACCAAGGAGGACCGCCTGCATTGCGGTTACGGTGTACGGAAGTGGGATACTATTGAAACCGTATACAGTTTCATGGCCCTTTCTGAATCATCCTATCCTTTTGTTATTCAGCCCTTTTTGGACAACTTTACTGATGTGCGCGTGATCATTGCAGGAGATTATGTGGAGGCTTATGTCAGACATAATCCCAACAACTTCAGGATGAATGTATCGATGGGCGGTAAGAATTACCCTTATGAAGTGAACAAGGATATGGAGGAATTTTGTCGTGCTGTCATGGAGAAGGGCAAATTCCCCTATGCCCACATGGATCTTCTGATTACGGATAGTGGAGAATATTACCTTTCGGAAATTGCGTTAAACGGTGGAATAAAAGGGGCCCGTATCGGTCGAAAGAAACTCGATCAGAAAAAACAGAGGGTTATAGAAAACCTCGCCGCCACATCCTTGAAAGAGGAAAAAGTATAGACCCGGAGGATGGGTTCTTCAATGCTTTAAAAAGGAGATTTTCTTGAAAATGAAAAACAAGACCTTAAAAAAACTTGACCGATCCCCGGAAGTTGGCATTGTAATGGGAAGTGATTCAGACCTTGAAATTATGGAGGAAACCGCATCGGTTTTAAAAAAATTCGGGGTACCCTACGAAATAACGGTGGCATCGGCCCACCGGAATCCCAAAAAGACAGCTGAATTTGCATGTTCCGCCCATAAGCGGGGCATAAAGGTTATTGTTGCCGGGGCCGGGCATGCAGCCCATCTGGCAGGGACCTTGGCGGCCCTTACTTGGCTTCCGGTCATCGGCGTTCCCATAGACTCTTCTTGTCTTCAGGGACTGGATTCTCTTCTTTCCACGGTTCAGATGCCTCCGGGGGTTCCTGTAGCGACGGTATCCATCGGAAAACCGGGTGCACGTAATGCCGGGATTCTGGCCGTACAGATACTCGCTCTGACAAATCAAAAACTTACAAAAATGCTAAAAGCATTTAAAGAGGAACTTGCAGAACAGGTTGATCAAAAAGCAAAGCAGCTCAAAGATTCTTCGGGCAGACCCGTTACATCCCACACATGAGTTAATCAACGAGGCAGCCCTTGTAATTAAAAACGGCGGGGTGATTGCCTTTCCCACACAGCATCTCTACGGGCTTGGGGCGGATGCGTTTAATGCGGATGCGGTAAATAGAGTCTTTGAAATAAAACGGCGGCCTTATGATAAACCACTTCTCGTTCTCATAGGTAACTCCTATGATCTTACCCGGCTGGTACAACAGGTTCCTTATGCGGCAACCCTCATTATGGAACGGTTCTGGCCCGGCGCAGTCACCATTATTTTTAAGGCAAAACATATCCTGCCGACAATTCTTACCGCAGGAACGGAAAGAATCGGGGTTCGAATGCCGGTGCATCCGGTTGCTTTAGCACTGACAGCCGCTGTTCAAGGCCCGATAACCGCTACGAGTGCCAACATTACCGGCAATTCCGGATGTTCGCTGGTTTCAGATATGGACTCTTTAATTACGGACAAACTTGATCTAATCATTGACGTGGGGGCGCTCAAAGGAGGTACGGGCTCAACCGTGGTCGATGTTACCGGAGATTCCCCAAAAATTTTAAGACAAGGAGCGGTTTCCGGAAAAGATATTTTTGCCGCCGTTTTCCAAAAAAAGCTGAGGTCTTAGATAGTGCCCAACCATAAGTCGGGTGTAAATTGAGCACTAGTGTGCTTCAGCCCAGTTATCGCCGGATGTTATGTTAACCTTCAGGGGCACCTTGAGGTCCCAGACCCCTTCCATAACCTCTTTGATAAGTTTTTTTACGGTTTCAAGCTCTTCCGGCGGAACTTCAAAAACGATTTCATCATGCACCGAAAGAAGCATGGCGGCCTTCAGGTTTCTTTCACTGAAGGCGGCATCCACATGGATCATGGCAAGCTTTATGAGGTCTGCGGCCGTTCCCTGAATCGGCGTGTTGATGGCGGTACGCTCTGCAAACTCGCGTACGGTTTTACTGGTGCTGTTAATATCCGGCAGATACCGAACTCGACCCAATAGGGTGCTTGTCTTTCCGGTTTTTCTGGCAGAATCGATCGTCTGGTCCACAAATCTTTTCACACCGTTATACCTTGCGAAGTAATTGTCTATATACGTCTTGGCCATCTTTCGGCTGATGTTGAGTTCTTTGGAAAGACCGTAAGGGCTCATACCATATATGATGCCGAAATTGATGGCCTTGGCTTGGCGTCTGAGTTCCGGAGTAATAAATGACGGGAAAACCTGAAATACTTCGGTTGCGGTACGGGTGTGAATATCTTCGTCATTTTTAAAGGCCTTTATCAGGATTTCATCATCGGCATAATGGGCCAGGATTCTAAGTTCTATCTGGGAATAATCGGCGGATACCATGGTCCACCCCTGCCCGGGAATAAATGCTCTTCGAATTTCCACACCTTGATCGGTCCGGATCGGAATATTCTGAAGATTGGGATCAGAGCTGCTGAGGCGGCCCGTGGCCGTGACCGTTTGATTGAACGAGGTATGGATCCGTCCGGTTTCAGGATGAACAAGATCAAACAGGGCATCGGTATAGGTGGATTTCAGCTTGGAAAGGGCCCGGTGTCTTAAAATAAGTTCAGGAAGTTCATGCTGGTCCGCAAGGACTGTCAACACACTAACATCCGTGGAATATCCGGTCTTTTTTATGGTTTTCTTTTGAACCGGCAGCTTGAGTTTTTTAAACAGGATATGCCCGAGCTGCTGGGACGACCGGATATTAAATTTTTCTCCTGCAATGGAATATATTCTGATTTCAAGCTGTTCAAGCTGGTGCTCAAATGATTTTGAAAGATTGCGAAGCTTATCTTTATTTACGCATATTCCGGTCATTTCCATTTTCATCAACACCGGCACAAGGGGCATTTCGACCGTTTCCATAAGTTCCATAAGATCGAGTTTTTCAAGCATGGGCTTCAGAACATGATACGCCATCAGGGCAATATCCGCGTCTTCGCAAGAATACGGCCCGGCTTTTTCCAGAGGAACCTCGGCAAAACTTATACTTTTTTTGCCTTTACCGGCAACATCTTCGTAGGTAATGGTTTTATGATCCAGAAAATCCAGAGCAATCTGGTCCAGATTATGGGCGCGTTTTGAAGGGTTAATCAGATAGGATGCCAGCATGGTATCAAAAATAACACCGGCCAGATGTATATGGTAGTGCTTGAGAACGATCCAGTCGTATTTTATATTCTGGCCGATCTTTTTAATGGCGGGGTTTTCCAGCACGGGTTTCAGCAAATTCAATACGATATTCAGGTCAAGCTGATCCGGGACATCGGGATACTCATGGGCAAGAGGGATGTAAAAGGCTTCATCAGATTTCATTGAAAAGGAAAGACCCACAAGCCGGGCTTTCATGGGATTTTGGGAGGTGGTTTCCGTATCCACGGCAAACAGATTGGTCGTGTTAAGACGCGAAACCAGATCGGAAAGAGATTTTGAGTCCAAAACCGTAACATAATGTTTTTGTGAAAGATCAACCTGTTTGGGAAACTCCTTTTGCAACTGCTTGAATTCGAGCAATTTAAAAAGAGAGGAAAGCTTGATGGTATCCGGTTCCTTGAGCTTAAACTCCCGGGGGGTAAATGCTATGGGTACTTGAGTGTTTATTTTAACCAGCTCTCTGCTTAAAAAGCCCTGTGCCTTGTATTGAACAAGGTTTTGATACTGCTTTTTCTGTGTAATCTTATCCAGTTGTTCATACAGACCGTCCATGCTTCCGAAATTCTTTATCAGTGCCAGGGCGGTTTTTGGCCCGATGCCCGGTACACCGGGAATATTATCCGACGTATCCCCGGAAAGACCCATGACGTCGATCATCTGGCGGGGTTCAATACCAAAAGACTCTCTGACGGTCCGTATGTCTATGGTTTCATCTTTCATGGGATCCCAGATAAGGGTTGTGTCTGTTACCAACTGAACAAAATCCTTATCTCCGGTTACCATAACAACAGAAAACCCGGCCTGTTCAGCCCTGAGTCGAAACGTGCCGATAAGATCATCCGCCTCAAATCCCTGCATTTCAATAACCGGTATGTTGAATGCTTGGGTTATTTTTTTTATATGCGGGATCTGAATCGACAAATCTTCGGGCATGGGAGGACGATTGGCTTTGTAGTGTTTATAGATATCATGACGGAACGTCGGTCCTTTGGCATCAAAAAACATGACCACATATTCCGGAGACCGGTCTTGAATAAGCTTTAATAGGATGCGGGTAAATCCGAAAGCGGCGTTTGTGGGAAGTCCCTTTGAATTGGTCAGCCCCCGGATGGCGTGATAGGCACGATAAATATATGCGGTTCCGTCTATCAGATACAGTGTTTTGTTTTTTTTCATAAGTTCGCGTGCGTGTGACGGATCGGTACTGGTTGACATGAATAATTTACTGCATTAATTTTTAATATATTTTCTCAGGCAGTTTGCCTTCTATCATCAATTGACTAAAACAGCAAGAATACTTCACTCAAGGAATTATGACATGAAAACCGGCCGGATCATCACCCATCACCCAGGATGATATTAAACAATCCGTGGATATTGTCAACGTATTCAGAAATCCTGCACAGATCATTCCCCACACACACGAAGCCATCCGGATTAAACCAAAAGTTTTCTGGATGCAGCTTAATATAGAAAACCGGGAAGCGGCGGACTTGTTGACGGCTGCGGGGATTGATGTGGTTATGGACAGATGCATAGAGGTTGAACATGAGAGGCTCTGCAACGAGAACGGCTTATAGAGAAAAGCGCAGTAAGGCCAGGCAGAGCAACTGTTATTGTTGCAAAAAAAATCCCCTTTTTGCTGGAGATGCCGTTGCGGCTTTACCATTTGCCAGGAATGCATGTTGGAAAATTTCTGGGGAATGTCTTGCAACGGGATAACCTGGGAATGTCCCGACTGCGGAGCGCATAATGGTTTAGGAAATCAATGAGGCCTTTGAAAAAGCTCGGTTTTCTTTTGCAGCCAGCCATTAAAACCATTAAAAAAATCAAATGGGCTCCGGAAATCTTCATTTATAGTCCAAGAATTTCTGCGATTTGTTTCAGACTTTGGATATGAAAGTTGGCGGAAAGGGACCGGTTTTTATAGGCCACAAAGGGTACTCCCGCCGCCTTTGCCGCAATTTCATCCAGTTCCGAATCTCCCACATAAAGGGAATTATACGGCTCTGTGCCGAAATGCGCTAGAATCTTGAACAGCTGGTCAGGATGTGGTTTGGGATGATCTACGTCATGGGAACAGACAATCAGATCAAAATATCCTTCCAGGCCATGTTCGCTGATCACCCGATCCATTGTGTCTGACCGATTGGTTGCAATGGCGGTTTTGTATCTGGGCCGGAGTCTTTGGATTAACGGCTTTAGATACGGTTCTATTTCCATATACTTTAAAAACGGAAGATAACTCATTTGTTTGCGATAGGCTTGTGCCGCTCTGAACCCCTTTTCATCGGGAAACAGCTGCGCAATTGCCTGGTCTGCGGTATGGCTGTGGCAGTATGCAAACTGCGCGGCCGTAAGGGCCGGCCGGCCGAAATGGTCTAAAATTTGGTTATAGTAAGCGGTGTTCGATTCTGTTGTATCAAACATGACGCCGTCGCAGTCAAAAGCAACAATTTTAATATGTTCCATGCCTATTTTTTACCACCGTGCGGCCGCTCAAGAATATTGCCGTACACACGGATTCTAATCTCCGGTCGTATTTTACTGTCTGTTTTTAATCTTATGGTTTCAAAGTAGCGTCCTTTTCCTTTTTTCAGATTTGCCACTGTCAGAACATACCCTGTCTTTTCTGAGAGCTTGGCTTCCTCAAGTTCATAGCGAATGTATTTTTTTTGGACGGTCCGGTCTCCAACTATTTTGAAAGGATACTTTTCTTCGGGGATTATTTTTACCGTTCGCTTAATGGGATTTCCGGTAAAACCGTTCAAAATGACTCTACTGGGGATGATGCGAACGAAATTATTGACATTGCCAATAACTGTCAAATTTAACAAGGGCGTTACCGGGGAATCGGTTTTGACCGTTATGTTTTTTGTTAACGTTCTGCCGCCATATCCATTGGTATTGATTTTAATGGTTATTTTTCCCTCACCGCCGGGAGGGATTTGCCTCGTATATGAGACAGCAGCACACCCTCACCCGGTTCTGACGGCTTCAATCTTCAACGGATCAGTGCCCTTGTTTTGCACGATAAAATCGTGTGTTATTTCGGTTCCCTCTAAAACCGGGGCAAACTTATACCGTGATTCAGGGACAAAGACGGGCGGTACGTCAAGGGTGTTGTTTTCGGTTCCGAAAGAACCGGTTTGAGAAAAAAGAATGCAACAAGCAACAATAAATAAAAAAATAGTTATCTTTTTCATATATACAATCCTCATAAAAATTAATCTTCGGTTGCGTTTTCAGCAACCTGGTCCATGGCAATTCTAACTGTCAACCTACCGGAAAAAGAATAGTTTATTTAAGTCGCATGCTTTTGAATGTCAAGATGCATCTTTTTCATTTTTTGTCGGCATTATCCCGCTTTTTTTAACTCGATTTTTTCAACGTTGCCCGTATTTGTATCAACAAGACAGAAACTGGGAAGACCGTCTTTTCCCATTATTTCACCGGGATTTAAAAGAATGGTACGGTCATTTTTTTTTAAATAATACTTATGGGAATGCCCGAAACAGACAAGGTCGAACTTACCGCTTGCTGCGAGTCCTTCTCCCACAATGCCGTGATGCGTAAAAGCTATCTTAAAACCGTCTGTATCAACCACCCCCACGGGATCATACAGAGTGACATTTGTTAAAGACATAAGAGAGAACTTTGTGAGAAGATACTTATCACCGTCATTGTTTCCGAACACACCGTAAACCGGAATGCCGCCCTGATCGAGTTCCACCAACGTAAATGGTGCAATAAAATCACCGCAATGGATTATCATTTCAGCATTTCGTTTCTTGATTATTTCAAGAGCGTCACGCAAATTCCATATGTTATCGTGACTGTCACTCATCACCGCCAGAATCATAT
>CAZIIV010000107.1:0-9558 GCA_964539365.1 uncultured Desulfobacteraceae bacterium
GGTACTTTTGTCGGCATTCCCGTGTCGATTATTATTCTCCGGTCATATGTTTCTCGGAGAAAGAAAAAATGAGATAACACAGAAATATGTTAGGGCATTGTCACCATGAAAAAGGCTCTGGTTGCAGCTGTTATGATTCTCGTAGAACTCTCTAGTTTTGCTTATGCGGAGCAGCCGTTAGATACATTGCAAAAGCTAATAGATCAGGGAATCACCATTTTAAATGATCCAATTTATAAAGATACGGCCCAAAAAGATAACCAACGTCAACAGCTGTCGGAAATTTTAAACCAAATCGTTGACTTTAAAGAGTTTTGCCGGCGTGCGCTGGCGAGCAGTCTTCTAAAATTCACACCAGATCAACTGAATGAATTCACAAAACTTTTTGCCAGATTTGTAACGGTTTATTACCTTAGCATGCTGCAGGATAACTATACTAATGAGAAGGTAATTTTAACCCGTCAAAACTTGATCAGTCCCTCCAAAGCCGTGGTTCAAGTGACGGTATTTTGGAATAATGTAGAAATTCCGGTGCAAATTAAAATGGTGAGACGGGGCGATTCCTGGAAAGCATACGATATTTTCGGACTCGGAATCAGCGTGGTTCGGTTTTATGGAGCCCAATTTCAGGAAATTTTGCGTAAGGAAACCCCTGATCAGATTATTAATCGGTTGAAATTAAAAATTAGAAAAATCGAGAATAACCTGCAAGGATAGAAAAACGCCGGCGGCTTGATCTTAACGAGAAATCCTAGTTTTCGTTCGGGCACTAAATAATAGAGTGAAAGAATGATAATGAATAAATCAGCAAAAGAAAGCGATAGTATCGAAAATCTGAAACAGCGTATTTCCGAGATGGAAAACCTTCTAAATGCAAATCAAATGCTATGCAACATCCTTGACCCTATGGAATTATATTCTACCATAGGAAATATGGTAAAAGAACAGCTCAAAGTCTCCAATTTAGGAATTTTTGTTTATCAGCGTGATTTCGAGAGCTTCGAATTGGTTTTCGGCCACGAACTTAATGAGTTGGGGTTTAGGTTTGATAAAAATAATGGACCGCTTTGGCAAAAAATTCTTCAAAAAGAACCATTCTTTATAAAAGACGCTTCCGGAAACCCTATTTTTAAAGAATTTTCTGAAAACGATAATCTTAAAAAAATGAATTCCGAGTGGTGGTTCCCTTTTGTAATGAAGGAAGAGGTGATCGGCCTTCTGACGATTGGTGAGAAGAGTAACGGTCAATCCATTGATGAGATAGAATATGATTATATTAAACATATTGCCAACCAAGCATCTTTTTGTTTAAATGCTTGTAATCTTTATGTGAAAAGGCAAAAAGAAAGGCAAGAACTGGATAAAATCCTCAAGAATTTATCTCTTCTCTACAATATCGGCAGAGCCATGACCTATATCAGTGACCTAAAAAACCTTCTCAAGTATATATTAGGAAAGGCCATCGGTATAACCAGAGCAGAGAAGGGGTCCATTATGCTTTATGATGCTGACACAAATCAATTAAGCGTCAGTTTTATTGAAGGATTGGAAGATCATGACTACCAGGAAAAAATAAACAACAAACAGGTGGAATGCAAAAAATTTAAACCCGGAGAAGGAGTGGCCGGTCAGGCTTTTCAAGAAGCAAAACCAATAATATTAAATAATACCAAGGGGCAGGAAGAATTCGTCGAAGCAGATTCCTCTTTTGTCCGTTCCATTGCTTGCATTCCCATGCTCGTTTACAACGAAGCTATCGGGGTCATCAATGTGACGAATAAACGGGATGATACTCACTTTACTGAAGTTGATATTGAAATGCTCAAGGCCGTTACCGATCAGGCGGCAGTGGCAATTAACCAGGCGCAGCTTCAGGAGGTGGCGATTACTGATTTTCTGACAGGACTGTATATTCGACGTTACTTTATGACCAGGCTTCAGGATGAGTTAATAAGATCTGAGCGTTACAACAAAACATTTTCAGTTGCCATGGTTGATATTGACAGGTTTAAAAATATCAACGATACGTACGGTCACAGTGCAGGAGATCAGGCCTTAAAGGCAGCAGGAAAATTTCTTCAAAACAATTTAAGGCAGACGGATGTAATCGCAAGGTATGGAGGTGAAGAGTTTGTGATATTTTTTCCTGAAACCAATAAAGAAGTCGCATATATTCTGGCTGAGAGGCTGAGAGAAGGATTTTCTCAAATAAGACTGGATAAGTTGCCAAGACTCACCATCAGCTTAGGCATATCAAGTTATCCGGAGGATGGAAAAGATATCGAAACGCTCATTAAAAATGCAGATTCGGCCATGTATGCGGCGAAACAGAACGGGCGTAACAGGGTCGTTAAATTTTCACAGTCATTATGTTAGGTTCTCTCTCCAGCGCATGAGCAGCCTGTCCGCGTTCAAGTGCCCGAGGTCGTTTTGATCGAAAAACTGAAAAATATCGTACCGGTTCCCTTGGGCCCACCACTTTCTCAAAATATTGCCGGTCTCGGATTCGAACATCCACCGGTCTCCAAGAGTTGTTCGCAGATAGTCTTCCAGCATGGATTCACCCATCCAACCCAACAGATAATCCAGGCAATAGAATTCCGGTACCAGGTCAAAAAGGTGTGTTTCGGCTTGGTAGTAAAAACCCGTATATCGGGTCATCAGATTTGAATATCGATCTCCGTCGGAGAGGTCTCCTTTTGAGAACATCTCAAACTCCGATAATAATTTGGCCGCATACCGCCTGAACACGGAAAGATCTCTAAGCACCTTGTGATAGATCAAGGTGCTGCAAGCCTCGGACTCAAGTCCCAGGTATTCGTTAAGAAAGGGACGGGAAAGGGTCAGGTTTTGGAGAAGGAAGGCAAAAGATTCGGAAAGGCTGTAGTTGGTAGCCATGTCCCGATCAACCATGGTAAGATCCGGGGATGTGAATACCGCGGATAATCCATGCCCCAATTCATGCCAGAGTGTTTCGAGATCAATCCATCCTCCTTCGGGTCTCATGAGAATGTAAACTTCCTCCGGGACTTGAAGAACGAAACAGGCGGCCTGGGCGCTTTTCCCGGACCCTCTCCCCAATTCAAGGGTCAGTCCCGGAGTTTTGTCGAGATCGATATTCCAGTGGTGAAAAAAACGCATCAGGTGATTCATCGGTATCTCCGGGAAAAAATTATCAAATTCCCCGAACCCCAGAAGGTTGATGGCGTCAAACCGTGTGAGCGCGCTCATGGACACCCCGTAACGCTTCCGACTCCATCGTTTCATTGCAGAGAAATAAATCTTATCGGTTTCCCTTAGAACCTTCTTTAAATATCTGTAATAATATACGTAGTCGATTCCTTTTTTATGGCAGCAGTATTGGACGTAGCCATCAAACCCCAGATCCTTTTCGAGGATCTCCAGCATCATGTTCCAGTAATTTAGGACAAAGGGCTTTAAAAACTTGCAGAGAGGCCGAGTCTCTTTATGAAGAATCCGTCTCGTTTTATAGGTGCTCGATTTCTGACACCAAGGGATAATTTCTTTAAAATAGACCTTTTCTTCGTTTACAGCTGCTGCCGCTCCCCTCATCCAGGCCTGCATTTCGGTTTCATGGGGGAGAAGTCGCAGGCGAATGTAATGATCGATCAAGGAGTGTTTCAAGCGGAGTTTGACATCGGCATTACTCAGCCTATCGATTCGGGCCAGGGTATCAAGACTGATGAAATCTTTATACGGTTCGTATATCCGATAGAGTTCAAACGGCGCTCTGTCTCCCTTGGAAAGGGCAAGGGCCTCTGCACTCCATCGGTAATTGAGATGATGGAGAATGTTGGCAAACTCCATGGCATCGGACGCTTTATGCACAACAGACAGCCTCTTTGAGGTGTGCGGGTGAATATGAGAACGTTAGAGAAAACCGGAACAGCAATTCACCACAGGATCAAAAATTTTTTTCCTTGCCTCAGTTCTCCCCTTATTTTCTCCATATGCCGAAGTGCCGCAACCTCCCTTTCAAGGTCCGCAGGTTTGATTTGAAGCTTCTCTGCGATCACACCGGGTTCTTCACCGCCGGTCTGCTTGACAATTTCAAGAATCTTTTTCTGTATCTCGGTTAGCTCAAGGCTGCTGCCGCTCTTTTGGGCAAGGGTTTGGGCACTGTGAACCGACCAAGGATCACAGGTGCGGGCCGGAGAAAGCAAATCCATATAGCAATCTTCACACAAGATCCGGCCGTGATGCTCCCGTTCTTCGCCGTTTCCTATGGACTCTTTACATCGTTCACACTTCATTTTCAGCTCCCAAATAACTTAACTGTGTTTATCCATAAATTTATATCGGGCACAAATTATGTTTCCAATTTAGAAACGAGCAATTTTTTTATCCTGCTCATTTTACTAATAATACCGTTTTTCTTGAAGTCAATTTTTTTCCTTGCATAATTTTTGATTTGGGCAGCAATTATTTTGTATTGCTTTTTTACAAAGAAGAGATATTGAATGTCAACAGAGCTTAAAATGGTTTTTGGCATTAATTTTATTGAAAAAAGCTTTGTCTGATGTTTTTTGTTCGAATTCTTATACTTTTTTTGACTGTGTTGTGTTTTTATGACGAACCTCTGCGGGCTTTGGCCGATGAGCCCGGCCTTACATGCAGCGTGCAATTCGAAAATGATTTTTTCGGCGGCGGAACCGACAGACATTTCACTCATGGTACTCGCTTTGATTGCCTGACCCAACCCATACCATGGATCACGAATGCGGCAAAAAAACTCCCTTGGTTTATTGGGGAAGATGAGCTTACACACCCCGAAAATGCCCTAAAAACACGAGCCAGCATTTCAATCGGCCAGAATATTTATACCCCCGAAGATATTACCGACCCTCAGTTAATCACGGAAGATCGACCGTATGCGGGTTGGCTGTATATGGGCTTCGGGTTGGTTGCGAACCAGGGGAGTAGGCGTTATGATAAACTTGAGCTCGATATCGGTGTGGTCGGGCCATTATCATTTGCCGAAGAAGTGCAAAAGGCCTGGCACTCCATCTTAGGTTTGAGCAAGCCTGAGGGTTGGGACAATCAATTGGAGAATGAGCCGGGTATAAACCTGTTTTATGAACAGGCGCGACGCTTGGAAAAAAATATGTTGTTATATGGCTTAGAATATGATGTTATTCCCCATTTTGGTGGCAGTCTTGGCAATGTCTTTACCTATGCTGCTTCCGGCCTGACCCTAAGGATAGGGCCGGACCTGGATGAAGATTTCGGTCCGCCTCGCATCCGGCCGAGTTTACCGGGCGGCGGTTTCTTCCGGAGCAAGAAAGGGGTTAACTGGTATGTATTTGCCGGTGTAGAAGGACGTGCGGTATTGTATAATATATTTCTTGACGGAAATGCTTTTTCCGATAGCCATTCGGTGGATAAAAAGCTATGGGTCGGAGATCTGCAGGCCGGTCTGACAATCCAGGTACACCGGGTGCGTATCAGTTACACACAAATTTATCGCACCAAAGAATACCATAAGCAAGACCGTGCTGATGCATTTGGTTCGCTCAGTATATCATATCAATTCTAGATGCTCTCTCAAAGCTCAATAAAAATAGTCAGTTATGCCTATTTTAGTCTCGACATTCGAAGTGCGGTATGTTATGCTGTTATTGGAATATCAATAAATTTAGGAACATTTATTAAGGAAAAATCTGGCGATGACGGAATCTAACAACTTGATATTACACCTCAAGTCCAAATACCCCATGTTACAGTACTTCACCGAACAACCCTTTGGGGTGGAGATCGAGTTTTTTGGACTAAATTATGTCATCGCCCCAATTGACGGTAATATCATTAAGCCATATTGCATCTCATCCCGTGCCAAAGACGGCCGGCACTTTCTAGATCTCTGTAAGCACAACAAAATACATATCGGCGTGGACGGTAACTCATGGCACTTTGAGCAAGATTCTTCCGTTAGAGGCAAAGGTCATACGCAGTATGGTGTCGAACTGACCAGCCCGATTTTAAAGGGTATAGAAGGCTTGGTTCAAGCCTACCAGGCCTTTCAGCTTCTATGTGATATTGATGGGATCGATATCGATAACACCTGCGGATTTCATGTTCATCACGGTGTTGACCCTGAGAAATACGGCTGCAAACAGCTTCGGCAACTTGTTCGTATCGTGCATGAATACGAAGATCAATTTTATTTGCTCATCCCGGGAGATCGGCAGGATGCCGAAACGTGCCGGCCCATGGAAATCGACGTGCAAGCTTTTCTGGACATCTGTGAGTGTGAGTTAGAAACAGAGGATTGTCGGATCAAGCAACTCTGGTATTCTCCTGAGAATCGTTACGATATAGAATCCGCCAGGAATCCGCGGTATGATAAAACCCGCTATCACGGCCTGAATCTTCATTCATACTGGTATCGTGGCACCATAGAATTCCGCTACCATTCTGCCGTTCTGTATAAGATTGATGAAGCCATGCAATGGATCATCTTTACCCAGTTTCTTATGGAGTTGAGCCGGGGACATGTTCCCGAAGTCCACTTTTACTCGAAAGCAAATAAGTGGTTACAGATGATCTATAAAATTTATGAAGGATTGGGCTATCAGGACCGTCTGAAGAAGGTGACAAACTAAGCATTAAAATTTGACCCTTGGGAAAAAGAACGGGGTATAGCTTGAACCCATACGAATCGGCGGAGAAGATATCGATCAGATATCGGACGCAAATTTTCATTTAACGGGGGTACCATGGAAAGACCATAAACCAAACCCATATCTCTGATAGAAGATTGGCGCAAAAAGACACTTACCTCTTAATCAAAAACAACTCTGATTCAATCACTGACATAAGTTGTGAACTCATTTATAATTGACTGCTTGGAAAGTCAGGAGGAAATCATGAATAAAAACGCCGAACCCCGTAAAGACAAACCTGATCCTGAGCGTATGGCGGTTTTGCGCGCTCTACCCATTGAAATCAAAGAAAAGATCACCGGAGAGGAAGCTCAGGCATTTCTTTATAAAGAAGAATTGCCTGATTCTCTGATGGAAAAATTGAAAGATTTTATAGTTGATGAAGATAAATAGTGCATGAATATCATATTCGTAATCATTGTACTGAGTGCTTTCTTTTTTGCCGGCTGGCATCAAATTTTCTTTGTTCCCGTGAATGGCGGTCTTTCGCCCATGGAGATTCTTTCCAAGGCCATGATCCAATCGGCCACCGGCGCCGTGGAACTGGCCATTGGCCTGGTGGGGGTGATGGCCCTTTTCCTGGGACTCATGAAAGTGGCCGAAGCCGGCGGGTTGCTTACCATCTTAGCGCGGCTGATTCGTCCGGTGATGGTGAGGCTGTTTCCCGATGTGCCGGCCGACCATCCGGCCATGGGCGCAATGATCCTGAATCTTGCGGCCAATATGCTGGGACTGGGTAATGCCGCTACCCCGTTCGGCATTCGCGCCATGCAGGAACTTGACACGCTGAACCCTCAGCGGGGTACGGCTACCAATGCCATGGCTCTGTTTCTGGCCATCAATACCTCCAGTATAACCCTGCTGCCCACCGGTGTTATCGCCCTTCGCGCATCGGCCGGTTCATCAGATCCGGCCGCAATTTTGCCCACCACCTTGCTTGCCACTGTTTGTTCCACCACTGTCGCCGTGGTTGCAGCCAAACTGTACCAAAGAGTGTCTCCGGTTAGGGTTGATGACGGCGCTGTTTTACAGGAGTCTTCGTCAATTGACGGAGAGAAAATGCCGCTCAAAGACGCTGCCCAGGGATATCCTTTGTGGGTCAGCCTTATGGCCCTTGCAGCCCTGATTACATTGATTCCCCTTGCCGTTTGTTACGGGCGCTCCGTATCGCCCTGGATCATACCCGCACTTATGGTCGGATTTTTGGGGTTCGGTCTGGTGCGCGGCGTGCGCGTTTATGAAGTATTTGTCGAAGGCGCCAAGGACGGCTTTCAAGTGGCCGTTCGCATTATTCCCTACCTTGTGGCCATACTGGTAGCTGTAGATATGCTGCGGGCTAGCGGTGTCATGGATGCCGTAGTCGGTGCGCTGGGAGGCGTGACCGGGCGTTTGGGCCTGCCGGCGGAGGCCCTTCCCATGGCGTTGATGCGGCCGCTTTCCGGATCCGGTGCATATGGCATCTTAGCTTCCATCATCAACGATCCGGGCATCGGTCCCGACAGTTACACCGGCTATCTGGTTTCCACACTGCAGGGGTCCACCGAAACCACCTTTTACGTGTTGGCGGTTTATTTCGGAGCCGTACAGGTACGTCGTATCCGCCATTCACTTGCCGCAGCATTGACCGCTGATGCGGCCGGCGTGATCTTCGCGGTTTTGGCCTGTTCGTTTTTTCTCGGATAGAATCGGTTCGGGTGGAAGTCAAGACCGTTGGTAAACGCTGATGCCTTTCTATTGACAAACCGTGGCTCCGAAGCTTTTTTCAGGTTTCAGGTTTCAGGTGTCAGGGTTAAGGATTAAGGGGGAAACGATGTGACCCATAGCAATCTTAGCAAACAACAGTCTTGATTTATACCCAATCGGTGCTTCTGTTGTGCCCCAAAATTTTTGTATCTCTTTTGAAGACGAGATGTAATTTTGCCTGTGGATCTTTCAAAACTGATAACAGATAACGAATAACGGATAACGCCTAATCGAGTTTTGACTCGATTAGGGTTATACATTACTTTCCGCCAGTAACCGTTGGATATTCGATCCGCAAATGATTTCCTTTTGTTTCTGAGAAATCTGAAGATGCATAATTTTTAGCAGCTCTTGCCGGGGATCTCCGAAAGGAAAATCAGACCCAAAAATAATCCTGTCAACACCATATTCATTGATATAATCCGTGATCTCGCTGACGGAAGCCAACGCCGTATCCGCGTACACATCGGGCCGTGCCCACAACCCGTGCCTTTTTATGACTCCGTACCCCCCGTTCAACATGCCCATGTGAGGAATGATTACCGTGACGCCTTTGGCGACCTGTTCAATAAACCGAACCGTGTTGTCAAATTCTTCCTCCAATACCACCGGCATGTTCCTTCTCCTGATCTCATCAACGGCCCGCCGGCATTGCGGACTGTCATAATGATAAACCGGTTCATCTGAATGACGGTGCCATTTGATTCCTTTGTGCTGCGGGGTGAGCTGGTCAACGGCGAAATCGTTCCAGATAAAAAAATAAGGGATAACGGTTAACCGGGTTGTTCCGATGTGAAGGAGATAGTCATTGGCGGATTTGCGCCTGTTTTTCCACTGGGCGGAGTCGGTGAAATTTGGATCATACCGGTCATATATTTCCATAACCGGCGGAAACATCACCGCCTCCCGGATTCCGCTGCCCCGGATAACTGAAAAATAGTCATCATAGGATTGCGGCGGAAACTTGTCCTGAATTCCACAATGCACATGGGCGTCAATTATCATGGGAGATCACTCCTTTTTATTCAATCCATTTATTTCCATTTATTTCCATCTTGAATCGTTGACTCCCTATTGGTTATCTTAAATCTCATTAAAAGCGTCATGAAGTATCGTTGTCAACAATATATGA
>CAZIIV010000108.1:0-9508 GCA_964539365.1 uncultured Desulfobacteraceae bacterium
CAGGTGTCAGGTGTCAGGTGTCAGGAATCGCCAGACCTGAAACCTGAACACTGACACCTGAAACCTACATGTCCCCTGACACTTGAAACCAAAAAGTCTTGGATAGCAATTAACAAACTGGTAATGCACCTTTTTTTATGACTCCATTTTTGGTTCCGCCCCTTCTTCATCTGTTATCAGCCCTTATCCCAGCCAGTATGAAGTCCGAACCCCAAATCCATAAAAAGTACAATCAATTTCAAAAATCTCACATTTTTACATGCTGTAAAAAAAACCGACACAACATCTTTTATTCTCAAAGAAATCTAATTCTCTCTTCAAAAAAAGCTCTAATATTATCAATTAGTTATAGTGTGTCTCACCTGTATTCCCTGTTGGCACAGGTCTTGCTCTTGAAAATCATAAATTACTTTTAATCTAATCCTGAATACTTGCGGCTCTGGCAAATCCGGACAGTTAGAACTGATTTGCCGGGATAAAGAATTTTGTTGATCACGAAAGTTGTGGTCTGAAAGGAGGCAACTTCAATGATAGAAGGAATTAAAATCCTGCTTGTGGATGACGAAAAATTCTTTTTGGAATCATTGACCAAGCGTTTGAAGAGGAGAAAGCAATATGTCAAGACCGCCGAAAGCGGTCCCGAGGCTTTGGCGCTGATGGAAAACGAGTCATTTGATATGGTAATACTCGATGTCAAGATGCCGGAGATGAATGGGATTGAAGTTCTGCAGAAAATAAAACGCGGGTTTCCCGATACCGAAGTCATTATGCTTACGGGGCATGCCACAATAGAATCCGGACTTGAGGGTGTCCGTTTCGGAGCCTTTGATTACCTGATGAAGCCCACCGATATTGAAATTCTGATGGCCAAACTGGAAGCGGCATACGAGCATAAAACCGAAAGGGAGCTCAAAATTCAAGATGCCGAATTTGAACGCGATCGAGGACTAATCATTGAAGATATAACCCTGAAAGATGTAATAAACCGTGACATTCCTAATATTTATGCTGACACCTCACTTGCGGATGCGGTGCGGACTTTCAAGAAAAAACCGGGTGCTCCGGTTGCAGAACAGCTTTTTGTAATTAATGATGCCGGGGAACTTCTTGGAAAAGTGAGACGCAAGCACATCCTCGAGACAGTAACTCCAATATTTCAAAAAGAAAAAATCATTACCGGGGATGATCTTACCTGGAATGAGTTTCTTAATAAAGGAACCGGCCCTGCGGCCACGATGCCGACAGGCGAAATTATGGATAGGGAAGTGAAATCTTTGGGCGCTGATGCACAGATTTTAGAGGCGGTAAAATTTATGATCGACAATAATTTGGCCGTGCTGCCGGTTGTGGAAGGGAAAAAATTACTGGGAACCGTTCGGATCTATGATCTCCTGTTAGTAATCAATGACATTATGGCCGAAGCGCTTTAGCCATATGTTTGAGGCCACGCCTAAAGGAGGTAACCCATGGCTGTTATAACCATTTTTGGATTATATGCTTCAAAAAAAAGGGGGTTCGGCAAAGCCCTTGCCAGGAAATTGAACTACGACTACGCGGACAGGGAAATCATTCGGGAGCTGTCCCGTCGCGCAAATATATCTGAAGAATATGTGGAATCTTATGAAGACGGTCGATTCACGGGACTGATGGAGATTCTTTCCAAGACCGTCAGTATGCGTTTTATCAAAAGGCTTATCGGTGATAGAGCAGGATATATAGATTCCAAGATTTACTTCAAGCTGCTGGAAGAGATTGTCATTTCTCTTGCCAAAAGGGACAATATTGTTATCGTTGGAAGAGGAAGTCATTGTATACTTCAGGGATATGAAAATGTATATTGTATAAGAATTAAGTGTGAATGGGAAGACCGGATAAAAAACGCTCGTAAATTATTAGCATCACGAGTTTGCGATGTTGAAGAATATATCCTCGAACAGGATAAAAAGGAAAAAAAATTCATGGAGTATTTTTACAATGTTGACTGGCTAAACCCTTCATTGTTCAGCCTGGAGATAAACCTGAGCAAAGTGGGTAGAGAGGAAGGCATACAACAGGTCATTGATCTAATTTCAAGGAACAGAACATGAAAGTTGAGATTAAGAAACCCACAAAAAAGTCATTTTTCTGACTTTTTTCGAGACCCTCAACAATTAATATCAGAAATCCTCACAACTTTACATACTGTAAAAAATCCTGACATTAATCTTTCTTTAAAACCGCGCTTCTAATTCTCAAATCCAATATAATCCTTATATTAACAACAGGTTATAATATATTTTATTTGGACCTCTTGTTGGCATAGGGATTGCTTTTGAACTTATACAAAAGATAGCTGCCGAACGCTTAGGACCTACACCGGACAAACCGAAACCCAACAAGGGTTAAAACGAAAACAGGCGAAACCATTGATCATTAAAAAAGACGACGGGTGGAAAAAGAATTCAAAATATTAGTAGCCGACCGGAATCAGCATGTCCGAGAATTTCTAAAGCGTGAACTGATGGCAGAAGGTTACAGGGTTCGTCTGGCAAAAAACGTCCAGGAAATTATTAATAAAGTATATCATACCGAAACCCTGGATTTGTTAATCCTGGACCCGGACCTGCCCGGGTCCGACAAATTGGCCTTATTAAAGAAGCTGCAAAATCGGATTCCGGCGCTGCCGGTGGTGGTGCATACCTATCTTGCAGATTATACCGACTACACCAATGAATTGAGTAAACTTTTTTTTGTGGAAAAGAGCGGCAACAGTGTTGAAAACCTTAAAAAGGTGGTTCATGAAGTTCTGAGAAAACGCAAAACAGGTTAACAAAAGTTTATCCATAAATAATGAATTGTCTGTAAAGGAATTTTGACATGACATCGGGTAGCCATAAAAAGGACCCATACTATAAGTCATTGACCGGAAGAATGATTTTGATCGTTATCATCGTATCATTTACCCCCATGATACTGGTTAGCGGCTCAATCCTTTACCAGTTCCACATGTCTTATCATGAAAAGGTGGAGGCCCACTTAAGAGAACTGGTGAAAAAGCATAAAAATAGTATTGACTATTTTTTAAATGAGAAACTGGCAGATATTCGTTTTCTGGTACAAAATTCCGAATTTGAAAATCTGTGTAAAGAATCTTATTTGGAACAACAACTGGCAACCCTGCAGCAGGAACTCGATCCCGTTTTTGTGGATCTTGGAATGGTCAATGCCAAAGGACGTCAAGTTGCATATGCCGGTCCCTTTAAATTGGGAAAAGCCCAGTACTCGGAAGCCGAATGGTTTAAACAGGCCATCCAAAGCCAATACTTCATCAGCGATGTTTTCCTGGGTCTCAGGGGCCTGCCTCACTTTATTGTTGCGGTAAGATATAGCTTCCAGGGAGAACACTGGATATTTAGAGCAACCATCGACTTTATGGCCTTTAACAATCTGGTGGAAAACGTTCGTATCGGCAAGACCGGATTTGCCTTTATCGTGAATAGAAAAGGAAAATGCCAGACCAAGCCGTGTGTTGACATTATACCCAGTCGAAGCCACTACATGAATTTATTAAAAAACGGAAAGAGGGAGTTAGACAAAATTTATATTAATGAAGCGGTGGACGATTTTGGAAAGAAAAATATCTATACGTCGGCTTTTCTTAAAAGCGGCAACTGGCTGCTCGTATGTCAGCAAAATAAATCAGATGCCTATTCAGACCTTTACCGGGCTAAAAAGATCGCAGGTTTAATTATTTTTTTAGGGGGGGTGGGTATCATCACCATGACCATTTTATTGTCCCGAAGAATGGTAACCCATATTGCTCAGGCAGATCGTGAAAAGGATATGATGAACCAGCAGATGATCGAAACCGGAAAACTGGCCACCGTAGGCGAACTGGCGGCAGGTATTGCTCATGAAATCAACAACCCGGTTGCCATTATGGTTGAAGAAGCCGGGTGGATGGAGGATTTGCTGGAAGATGAAGAGTTTAAAGGAAGTGAAAATTTGGAAGAGTTTCAAAGAGCGTTGAAGCAGATCGACACCCAGGGAAAACGGTGCAAGGAAATTACCCATAAGCTGCTCAGTTTCGCCAGAAAAACAGATTCGAGGATACAGGTTGTCCTGATAAACGACCTGATCAAAGATACAATAGGGCTTGCCGAACAAAGTGCCAAGTATAGTAAAATTACCATCAATACAAATCTTGAAGAGAACATCCCTTTTATCCAGGCCTCTCAGACGGAAATCCAGCAGGTTTTTTTGAATATGATCAATAATGCGGTTGACGCCATGGACAAAAAAGGCGGCGGCACCATAAACATAACCAGCCGGTTGGATGAAGACGCCATTGTGGTCGATTTCGCGGATAACGGACCGGGCATACATCCGAACAATTTTGCCAGAATATTCGATCCTTTTTTTACCACCAAACCCGTGGGCAAAGGCACTGGATTAGGATTGTCTATCTGTTACGGCATTATCAAAAAAATGGGGGGGGAAATCAATGTGCAGAGTGTTATCGACCAGGGAACCACATTCAGTATCCGCATCCCCATTCCAAAAGATTTAATAGAGGAATCGTCAAAGCAAATTTAGAACCAACAACCGGATTATATAAAGGAGAACATAATATGGCTATTGCAAAGGTACTTTTAGTCGATGATGAAACTCCGTTCGTGGAGACCATGACCAAGCGTTTAACCAAAAGAGACCTCGATATTACACCGGCGTTTAGCGGAAATGAGGCACTGAAACGGCTAAAAAAAGACGACACTATCGAAGTGGTTATACTGGATGTCAAGATGCCGGGCATGGATGGAATTGAAACCCTCCAGGAAATCAGAAGAAAATATCCTCTGGTCGAGGTGATCATGCTCACCGGGCATGCCACCGTGGAATCCGCCATTGAGGGCATGAAGTTAGGCGCCTTTGATTACCTGATGAAACCCTGCGATATCGATCATCTGATTTCCAAGGTATCGGAGGCCGCCGCCAAAAAAAGACAGCATGAAAATAAAATAATAGAAGCGCGAATGAAAGAAATTACCGGCAGGATGGTTTAGACTCTCGGGACCCAAGGACTTGGACCAATGGGTAATCCCTATGATTCATTTTATTGCTCGGGCAGGATGTTATCTTGTCCGGTTCAGGTAACGTGTTATGTCAAAAAACCAGAAAAACAAAACCGGTCAGATAAAGCTTCTCCTCGTGGATGATGAGAAAGGTTTTGCGAATATCATTGCCAAACGCATGGCGAAACGCGGCATTGACGTTACCAAGGCCTACAGCGGAGCCGGAGCGTTACAGGCCATCAGAAAGGCGGATTTTGACGTGGCCGTACTGGATTTGAAAATGGAAGATATGGACGGAATTGAAATTTTAAAAATTTTCAAGAAAATGGTCCCGGATCTTGCCGTGATTATGCTTACCGGTCACGGATCCGAAGCGGCGGCCAAAGACGGTATTAGATTCGGAGCGTTTGATTATCTTACCAAACCCTGTGATCTTGAAGAACTTCTGGCCAAGATCAGGGAAGCCTATCAGCAACCCAAACACATGTGAAAGGAGAAAAAATGTTTTTCAAAAGCAAACAATTCCAACTCGGTTTAGCATTGGCTCTCGGCGTTATTGTGTTTTTGTTACCCAGACCCGAAGGAACCAAATTTAAGATCACCGGTGATCAGGGGCGATTGGTATTGCAGGAGGTAAGCCGTCACTTTACCCTGGCTCCCGCTGAAAAGGAAAAGGCCAAAGAATATATTGTGGAAGCCATACGCCCCAAAAGCCCCGAATGTACCGCTCAGTTTTTGAAGGATACGGTTGCAAAATTAAAACTGGAAGAGGTAAAGGTCGATTATGTCAACGGTCTGTCGCCCAAAGCAAAGCGGTTTCTGGCGGTGCTGGTCGTGCTTCTTTTTCTCTTTGTGGCGGAACCCATTCCCCTGGAAATTACCGCCATCTGTATCGGCGTGTTTTTGGTGGTCATGGGAATCAGCGATGTCAAAGAAGCCTGGGCCCCGTATATGCATCCGGTGGTGGTCTTTATCATGTGCTGTTTAATTTTTGCCATCTCCCTGGATAAGGCCGGAATTACGAAACGGCTCGGGCATTTTATCGTCAAAAAAGCGGGAACCAGTGTGACCAAGTTCACGTTTATTATTGCCGTGAGTTTGGGTATATCTTCCGCTTTTATGCATGATGCCGCGGCATGTGCCATCGGCATTATAACCATGCTCCCCTTGATGAGGGCCGCCGGCATTGAACCCCACTCAAAAACCGCCAAGTTTATGATGCTGTCTCTTCCCTTTGCCTGTTCCTGCGGCGGCATGGGATCTCTGATCGGCGGGGGCCGCTGTATGGTGGCGGCCGCTTTTCTCAAGGAATTTACGGGGCTGGAGATCAGTTTTTTCAACTGGATAGTATATGCCATGCCGGCCGCGGTTATTTGCACGCCTGTGGCAGTTATGATTGTTTATTTTGTGTTTCGTCCGAATCCCAAGTACCAACTGCCCAAATTTGATGAGGCAATCGGCCCCTGGACCGCTCTGGAAAAAAAGACGCTCATTATCATCGGGATAACATTTGCTCTGTGGTTAACCAAGGGATTCCATGATATCCACTATTCGGTTACCGGAATGCTGGGTGTGGGCGCACTGGTCCTTTTCGGCATTCTAAAATGGGAAGATATCAATGATAATCTGGAATGGGGAACCGCGCTGTTTATTTTCGGCGGCGGCATTTCTTTGGGGCTGGCCATGGGTTACTCCGGAGCGGCCACGTATTTTGCCAACCTGTTTTTCCCGCTGGTTCAAGGCGGGGGATGGCTCCTGCTGTTTGCCGGCGTAGGGGTTTTCGGGGCTCTGGTTACCAATGCCATGGCCAACGTGGCCGCCGCGGCCCTGATCCTGCCCATTGTGATTCCAATGGCCCGGCTGGAAGGGGTCGATCCCACGGTTATTGCCCTGTGTCTGGGAATGGCCACTTCATTTGCCATGCTTTTAGTGATCGGATGTCCGCCCAATGCCATCTCATACAGCTATCGATATTTCAAGGCTGCTGACCTCACCCGCGCAGGACTGGTTGCCACCCCGATTTTGTTGATCATTTTAGTGTTAGTGTCAGCCATTTGGTGGAACATATTGGGGCTGGTGTAATGGAATGAAGGCGTTCCCGACGTTGATTTTTTTAAAAAAATAACATATAATATATTAAGATTTTAATTTAAAATCCGTAATTTTTAATTAAAAAAACACACATGAAAGATATGCGCCTTCTTCTTGTTGATGACGAAGATGATTTTCGGCGGACTCTCGCCAAGCGCCTGACCAAAAAGGGGATGCCTCCCGAGCAGGCCGAAAGCGGAGAAACCGCGCTGTCCATTCTTGAAAAAAAAGAAATGGACGTTGTGGTGCTGGACGTTAAGATGCCCGGTATGCAGGGAATTGAGGTCCTTGAACATATCAAAAAAAAGCATCCCGGAACCGAAGTGATCTTTTTAACCGGTCATGCCGCAACCCAGGACGGTGTTGACGGAATTAAAAGAGGGGCTTTTGATTATCTCACCAAACCCGTAGAACTCGAACACCTGCTGAGCAAGATCAAGCAGGCCTATGATAAAGTGGTGCGGGAACAAGAAAAGCGCCGGGAAGCCGAGTTCAGGAAGAAGATGAGACAGCAAATGGCAACCACTGAAAAACTGGCCTCCCTGGGAACCCTGGCCGCCGGTGTGGCCCATGAAATCAATAATCCCTTGGCCATTATCAATGAATCGGCGGGCTGGCTCAAGCTGATTCTAAACAGAAAAGAAATGAGCCACATGCCCTGCAAGCAGGACTTTGAAATGGCCCTGAATAAAATAGAAACGGGTGTGGACAGGGCCAAGAGAATTACCCATCAGCTTTTGGGGTTTGCCAAAAAGGATGATTCCGTCCTGGTTGAAATTGATTTTAGGGATCTGGCCGACGAGGCCGTACAACTGGTACACAGGGAAGCGGCCAACAAAGAGATTGAAATTGTTCAGGAAATAAAGCCTGACATCGGGACGGTCTGGAGTGATCCCTACCAGCTGAGGCAGGTATTGATTAACCTTTTAACCAATGCCATTCATGCCACCGGATCCGGAGGCAGAATCGCCATTATGATTGAAGCGTTGAACGGGGAAATAAATCTCACCGTTCAGGATAACGGACAGGGCATCCCCAAGGAAAACCTGGACAAAATATTCGAGCCGTTTTTCAGTACGAAATCTCCGGGTAAAGGGACGGGCTTGGGGCTGTTTGTCACGCGCGGTATCATTGAAAAGCTGTGCGGGACCATAGAGGTGGAAAGCCGCTTAGGTCACGGGACTCGCTTCTGCATCCGGCTGCCGAGATATTGTGAAATAAAAGAGGATCTGGACCAGGATGAACGTATCCCGTTTTTGAACAATATAACAAAACACAAACGTTCAACCCAATAAGCTTATAAAGGAGAAAAAAAGACATGATCAAGATACCAACCAAGGTGCTGTTAGTGGATGATGAGAAAGATTTTATTGAAATGCTTTCCCTAAGGTTAAAAGAGGTGGGGGAAAAAATTACGGTTGCTTACAGTGGTCAGGAAGCGCTTGACACATTGGAAAAAGCCGATATTGATGTGGTGATTCTGGATATTAAGATGCCCGGTATGGACGGCATCGAAACCTTGAGAGAAATAAGGAAGAAATTTCCCCTGATTGAAGTCATCATGCTTACCGGACACGGGACGACCGAAACCGCTGTTGAAGGAATGAAATTAGGAGCGTTTGATTATCTCTTGAAGCCGGCGGATTTTGACGATCTTACTGAAAAGCTGGAAGGGGCCAGAAAGAGAAAAGACGAACAGGAAGAAAGGATCAGAAAAGCCGAAGCCAAACTTCTGGTAAGAAAAAGCGGGGGTATTTTCTCTTAAGACTTTTGTTTATGGTGGGAATTCGTCACTGATTCGCAAGTGCTTCGCCTTTTGTGAAAAGAAATTAATACTCATCACGAAAACACGAAATTATGTTTACTATTTTTTTCGTGTTTCCGTGGTGAAACATTTTATTTCTTTACATGGTGTAAATAATTCTGACATACATTTTTTTCAGTCAAACTTTCCGATATCCTAATCTTTCAAATAATCTCATCTTTTTAAAGCCTTATCTAATATTTCCTGCGTTATGTTTTTTGGCACATTCATTGCTGTAAGTTATTTTTATCCTTAGATCGCTTTTGCACACTTCGCGTAAAGAATTTCGAATAAAAAATAAAAAAGCGTTTCATGGAAATAAGGACCCGCAAAAATTGGAAAAAGATAAGATTAGGGAGCCCGGTCATTTTTCAAGCATGAGAGGAATCATTTTTGCCTGCATGATCCTTGTTCCCTTGATCCCCTTTATCCTGGCTCTGGGAACGGGTTATTATTATTTCACAACGTCTCTTGAGGATAGCTCGATTGAAAGTATGAAAAGGATTGTAGAAGATCACCGGCATATGATCGAGTCTTTTCTGAAAGAGCGGAAAACTGATTT
>CAZIIV010000109.1:0-9420 GCA_964539365.1 uncultured Desulfobacteraceae bacterium
AGCCCAACTTCTGCGTTGTGCTGCATTTCGCAATCATTCAACGTACGATAAGTACGCCTCATGATTACAAAATTTGCACGCCTTGAATTTGAACTTTTTACGAAACCGTCTAAATCGGACTTTTTACGACTTCATCAGAATTAAGAGGGAATATGCATGGCAAAACCTAAATTAAAAGCGCATATAATAGACCGGGAATGGTGCAAAGGATGCGGCATATGTGTTCATTTTTGCCCGAAGAATGTACTGGAACTCGATGAAGAGGACAAGGTAGTTGCCGTGCGTCGGGAGGATTGTATTTGCTGTAAAATGTGCGAACTCCGTTGTCCGGACCTTGCCATCGAAATAGAAACGGAATAGGATTTATTATGAAAAACCGGAACATCAAATTTATTCAGGGTAATGAAGCATGTGTTGAAGGAGCCCTGTATGCGGGCCTCGATTTTTTTGCGGGATATCCCATAACTCCGTCTACCGAAATTGCCGAACTCCTGTCATACCATTTGCCCCAAAAAGGGGGCAAGTTTATTCAGATGGAAGACGAAATTGCTTCTATGGGCGCTATTATCGGGGCATCCCTTACCGGAAGGAAAGTTATGACCGCTACCAGCGGTCCCGGTTTTTCACTTATGCAGGAGGCTCTGGGATATGCAATCATGGCGGAAATTCCTTGTGTTATTGTTAATGTGCAGCGGGGCGGACCTTCAACAGGCATTCCTACCCATGTGGGTCAGGGGGATGTGTACCAGGCACGCTGGGGAACTCACGGGGACCATGCCATTGTCACATTAACCGCATCCAACAACCAGGATGTGTTTCAGACTACCGTAGATGCCTTCAATATTTCGGAAACATACAGAACCCCCGTTATCCTGCTGTATGATGAAGTTGTGGGACACACGAGGGAACGGATTGTGGTGCCCAAACAGGGAGAACTGCCGTTAGTGGGAAGGCTCAGGACATCCGTAAGGGAAGGAGTGAATTATCATCCCTACCTGCCAAGGGAAGACGGCCGTCTTCCCATGTCTGATTTTGGCGGGGTTCACCGATACAATGTCACCGGTTTGTTTCATGACATGTGGGGATTTCCTTCGGATAATCCCGAGGTGGTCCACGATCTTATTCGCCATTTGGTGGATAAGATTCGAAACAATGTGAATCAAATTGCCCGTTTCAAAGAGTATCACCTAAAGGATGCCAAATGCATACTGATTTCTTACGGATCATCGGCCCGCTCGGCCCGGCATGTGGTGGAATACCTCAGACCCAGGGGGGAAAAACTTGGCCTTCTTGAACTTCAGACCCTGTGGCCGTTTCCCCATGATATTGTGGATGAAAAGTGTATAAATGCAAAACATATCGTGGTCGTTGAGATGAACATGGGCCAGATTTTGCGAGAAGTGAAACGAGCAGTGGAGCGTCCCGATAGGGTGTTTATGGCAAACCGCATTGACGGCGTCTTCATAACCCCTCAGGATATTAGAAACATCCTGAGGGTTATCCAGGGAAAAGGAGTGTGATTCATGGCAATCAAGGATTATATCAGAGAAAGATTTTTTCCGCATATCTGGTGTCCGGGGTGCGGACACGGGATTGTTCTGAACTGTCTTCTGAGAGCCATAGATAAACTGGGAATGAGCAAAAATGAAATTGTCGTGGTTTCAGGAATCGGGTGCTCTTCCCGGATTTCGGGATATGTTGATTTTCACACCCTCCATACCCTGCACGGCCGTGCCCTGTCGTTTGCCACCGGCGTTAAAATGAGCTTTCCGGAGCTGAACCTGATCGTTCCCATGGGAGACGGCGATGCTCTGGCCATCGGCGGGAATCATTTTATCCATTCGGCCCGGCGAAATATTGATATGACCGCCATTGTCATGAATAATCGTATATACGGAATGACCGGCGGGCAGTATTCTCCGTTGTCCGGATATGGAACCCTGGCCACTACGGCACCCTATACCAATATAGATTGCGCGTTTGATACGGTAGAGCTGGCAGCGGCGGCAGGAGCTTCTTTTGTGGCTCGAAGCACCACCTATCATGTTCAGCAGCTGACCAAGATTTTGGAACAGGCGATTTTGCATGAGGGGTTCTCGGTAGTAGAAGTATTATCCCAGTGTCCCACCTATTTTGGAAGAAAGAACCGAAAAGGAAGTGCAGCCGATATGATGGAAGACTACAAAAACAATACCACACCGGTCGGCTCCAGGGCCAAGAAGGAAAATCCCGACCTTATTGAACGGGGCATTTTTGTAGAAAAAGAGATGCCGGAATACTGTAAGGAGTATGATAAAATCATTGAGAGTGCCAGGAAAAAAAAAGCTTAATAGTTTCGTATCCGTTCAGGCTGTAATTGAGTTAGTGGAAATTCCAAATAACAAATCCCAAAAAACAAATAAATTACAATGACCGAAATTCAAAATCCCAAACAAAAAACAATCGCTTTGAACCGGTTTGGAATTTGGAGTTTGAGATTTGGTGCTTAGAATTTTGGGTTTCAAAAAGTCCGTGGACGGTTATATAGTTCCGCCGATTCAAATACGTTTTACCCAAATTAGTTCGCTTCGCTCACAATTGGCCTCCGGCCCCGCTTCCAGCCCGTAGGGCTTACAGGCCGGAGGGTAGGGCCTACGCCCCGGAGGGAATGATGGAAGAGTGGAATGGTGGAATAATAGGCTTTGGGACAATGGGGTGTTTGGAAAATTCCTTTTGATATGCAAGTAAAGAATGCATAAAAATGAAAAATTCCTTATTTGAAATCAACATTCCAATATTCCATGATTCCATCATTCCATGGAAACGGCATAAACCAGGAGCTATTAAAAGACATTTAATTTCAAATAATTGTAGAATTTCCGAGACGTTGCAATAATCGTTTTCAACACCCATTGATGCGGATTTTGGGTGATTATGGAATCAGAGAGGTAATCATGGAAAAATGCAGGTTGGTATTTTCAGGATCAGGCGGGCAGGGGGTTATTACCGCTGCCATCATACTGGCCGAGGCGGCCGTGCTTTATGAAAACCTGAACGCGGTTCAGTCACAAGTTTATGGGCCGGCAGCCCGGGGAGGGGCCACGCGATCCGATATTATCATTTCCGATTCTGAAATCCATTATCCCAAGGTGATCCAGCCCAATGTTCTGGTCTGTCTTACTCAGGAAGCCTATAATAAATTTTATCCCATCATCCGACCCGGCGGACTTTTGATTACGGACACCCGTTATGTCAAGATTCAAAGGAAAGTCGATGCGCAGCAGAAAGAGCTTTCCATATATCGGACGGTGATGGAGCACATCGGCAAGCCCATTGTGTTTAATATTTGCATGCTTGGCGCGGTAACCCGCATGACAGAGGTTGTAAAATCCGAATCCATCATGAAAGTTTTAACAGACCGGATTCCCTCCGGTTTCCTGGAGATGAATCGAAAGGCCCTGGATCTGGGAATGAAGCTGGCAGAGGATGTTACAAGCTGATATGAATGCGGGATTATATGTCCACATCCCTTTTTGCGTTAAAAAATGTCCGTATTGTGATTTTTATTCCATAACCGACGGGGAGCTGCGCTCGGCATTTGTGGATGCCTTAATAACTGAAATGCGCATGACCCGGGATCCAAATTTAACGTTTGACACCCTGTATATGGGTGGCGGCACCCCATCGGTTCTGGATGCAAAAACAATTGGAAAAATAATTGAAACCGCCCGTCAATCCTATGAAATTCTTCCCCAGGCTGAAATTACCCTGGAAATAAATCCCGGCACCGTTACTTTGAAACAATTCGAGGAATATCGATATTCCGGCGTCAATCGAATAAACATCGGGGTTCAGTCCTTTGATCCCGCGAACCTTCAGTTTCTCGGGCGGATCCATTCCGGGCGTGATGCTCACGCTGCGGTAACCTGGGCGCAAGAGGCCGGGTTCGAAAACCTGGGTCTGGATTTGATTTACGGTATTCCCAACCAGACAAAAACATCGTGGCTCAGAGACTTGAAACTTGCGATTGAGTCTGAGCCCCGACATCTTTCCTGCTATATACTCTCCTTTGAGCCGGGTACCCCTTTCTACAGAGATCTTCAAGAAGATATCCTGAAACCTTTGGCTGAACCTCAGGTATGCGAGATGTTTGAAACCACCTTGGAATTTTTAAGCGACAACGGCTATGTTCAATACGAGATATCGAATTTCGCACGTGCAATCATGAACAGCTCCGGCCTCAAAAGCGCAGAGCGTAACCGGTCTCGACACAATATGAAATATTGGAATTTCGCACCGTACGTCGGGCTCGGACCCTCTGCCCATTCATTTCTGGAGACGAAACGATACTGGAATTGTGCGGATGTGGAAAAATATATACAGGATCTTAATGCCGGGACACTTCCCCGTGCCGGAGAGGAACGTCTCAGTATGGAACAGCTCATGATCGAGGCAATTTACCTGGGGTTGAGACAGACCAAAGGTATTTTAATTGATATTTTTGATAAGAAATTCGGTGTAAACTTTAATGCAATGTTCGAGGAGATCATCAACCGTCTTGAAGCAAGAGGGCTTATTGTGATTTCTCAAGACCGATGCACGCTGACATCCAGGGGCATGCTTTACTTGGACAGCATTGCTGCAATGTTTATATAAAATGGCTTTGCAAATTTATGTGGATAGCGTTTTGATTAACACGTTGATATAAAACCGCGCGTGGCTCATAGGTGCGGCCAGGTTGGCGCGATGGTTTGCCAGAATCCCGCTCAGACTGCTGTTGGTGATTAACAGCGGATCGATTTCAGCCGCATGATGACACGATTCGATTGCGTGATGAAGAACTTCGGTGCCTCGTCGGGATTCCAGGGTAATTAAAAAATCCTCGAGAACCGCTTCCAGAATCGTTTGCATGGCGCTTGCAACACCCTGGGCATAAAAAAAGTAATCATCCGATTTAAAAAAACTTATCGAACTTCCGTCATCTTCTTCAGTTTTAACCAAATTTTCTTCGCAACTTCCCAGCAGATCTTCATAAGCCATGAGCAACGGGATTAAATTGTCGGTGCGGGTATGAAATCTGGCTTCACCTTTTTCAAGCTTTTCCTTGTATTTTTCGAGTTCATCAAGGCCGGCCTTGTACTTTGATTCCGGAGAAGGAAACCAGTATCTGTCTGATTTGATCATAAACCAGTTCATGGCGTTTTCAAGGTTTCTGTCAAATGCTGCGGTGGCCCCTGTACGGGATATGCGCTCGGTAAGACTGACAGCGGTTCTCCGGGTAACTTCCAGAACTCCCAGCTGGAAATTATTTACGTTATCCGTAATATTCAGAATGTCATTGACCCGCCAACCCCAGAACCTGTCATTGAGCTCATAAGATAGGGGTTTTATGGTTGCCTCTACAAACGCCACCCCTTTGGCCCTGGGTTTGGTTTCTTCAACTTTTGCAACCCCATGGGCTGGTGGGGGTGCATGGCCGGTGGCTGCGGTTTTTTCATGGCCAGAAGGGAGGGCATGTTCGGGTTTTTTTACTTCCGCTTGCTGAGCCGGAGCACGGGTAACGGTTTTAGCGGGTTCCCTGTGTGTCGGTTCGGTTGCCGGTTGCGGAGCATGGGTAACAGTTTTAGCGGTGTCTTTTTGAGCCAGGTGAATCACCTGATCCGCTTTGATGATTCCCACAAGTTTATTTTCAGCATCCATTACCGGTACTGTTTGTAGATGATGGCGGTCCATCAAATTTTTTACCTTTTCATGGCTCAAGCCGGTCCTAACGCACATGACATCACCGGACATTACCTCTTCAAGAGCAGAGTCGGGGGACGCAAACATCAACTGCTGCATTGAAACCGTACCGAGGGGCTTTCCATTTTCATCGACCACAAATAGATGAGCGGGCTGTTTTATATCGTGGTGTTTCTCTCTGAGGTGATCTACAGCTTGTTGGGCCGTCAGCGCTTTATCAAGGGCAATAAAATCCGGGCTCATGATGCCGCCGGCCGTCCCCTTGTCATAATGGCGCTTTTTTTCAGTGATTTCGGGATATTCAGCCACTTCAGAATCTTCAGTAGTTTCGGTAGTAGTTTCGGTGGATTCAGCTGCTTCATGCCCTTGAGCCGTTTCTAATCCTTCAGTGACTTCGGGACCTTGTTTTTCCGCCGGTTCATGGGAGATTTCCGACTTGGCTTTGTCTGCAGGGGGAACCTTTTCGACAGGGCTGACAGCTTTATGAGCGATTTGCACTTCGGAAGGCTTTTCGAAAAACCCAAGCACGGCACCGAATAACCAGATGCCCACAACTGCTAACAGGGTACAAACGATGATTCGTTTGGTGGCAAACCGTTTGAATTCAGTTTGTTGATCATTATTATTTTTGCTGTTGGATGAGTTTTCCATAAGTTATCTCCGTCTTAGCCGTATTGAGCCGAATTTTAATTCGCCCTGGATTCATTTGCACATCATTTCATTCTAACCGGAGTTTATTGGTATAACCTTTAAATTTCAAGTGAAAAATTGACGGTCTCGTAAAAAGTCCAACTTCTGCGTTGTGCTAAATTTCGCAATAATTCAACGTACGAAAAGTACGCCTCATGATTACAAAATTTGCACGCCTTGAATTTGAACTTTTTACGAAACCGTCTAAATCGGACTTATTACGAAGCCGTGAAAAATTGAGTTGTTACCGGTTCCTCAGCTTACGAATGTCGCCGATTCGGATGGTCACGTTCTGAGCATCAAAGTATTCTAATAACGGTATCAAGTACTTGCGAGATACACCGGCCATTTCTTTGAACTGAGGGGTTGTAATCTCTTCGTGATTCACGAGGAAGTTCACAAGCTGTTGCTGTAGCTCTTCCAAGACCTGGGTATGGAAATAAAGATCATCTTTTACTTTGATGATCATCCCTTCATCCACCAAAAGCATGAGAACGTCTTTGGCCCGTGATCCTTGGATTTTGAGGGTATTGCTCAGTTCTTTAAAATATGGCGGGGTTAGGCCGTTTTTACGGTAAACATCAAGAATCTTTTTTCTGATATCAACCTGATCAAGACCCAGGGAAACCGTATGTGAACTCAGGCGTACCGTATTTTCCTCTGCAACGATCTCTTTGTCTTTTATCATCTGGTTGAGCATTAGATTAAAAAGTTTTGATCCCTGCAAACCCGGAAATTTAGACCTGAGCTCTTCTTTAGGCATACCGGTTTTAAGAGGATTGGCCTGATGGTAGTTCCTCAAAAAATTTGATGTTTCCTTTTTGAGCCTATCCAGGCTGTTTTTATGAACATAAGTCCGGTTTTCCTTGTCAACCAGAATAACTGTTTGTTTTGACAAAACATCCTGGATGATTTTTATAAGCTCTTTTTCATGCAGACCGGTCATTATTTTAAGATCTGAAAACATGACCCCCTGATAACCGGATTCACCCACATGATAGGAAATGATGCCTTCGGGGCCTTGATCCATCAATCCTTTTAACCCCTTAATTATTTCAGATTTAAACCGTTTATGCTTTTGCGGAATGGGGTTCAGGATATTTCCGCCGCCGATGGTACGTACCGGGGAGTAACTTCGTATGACGAAACGATCATCCTTTATAAGTGCAAGGGGAGAATCGATTCGCAATTGAGCCAGGGCGGCCTCGCCTGGGGGAAGCTCTTCTTTGTCGAGCAAAATCAGGATGCCGAGCACTTCACTGGTCCCGGTATGAAATCTGATCCGGGCACGGTTTTTGATGGGTTTTTTATTACTGCCAAGATAGTGTAACCAGACGTCAATCATGTAGCTCGGCTTTAATGCCCCCGGGCTTGACAGAACATCACCCCGAAATACCGAGGTCTTTTCAAGTCCTTGAAAGTTGACAGCCGTTCGCATACCGGTTTCGGCTTTGTTTACGGTGAGGTTGTGGACCTGAATCCCCCGTACTTTTGATGTAATGCCGGAAGGATAAAGCATGATCATGTCTCCCACCCGAACCTCTCCTGATATCAGGGTTCCGGTAATCACGGTTCCGAAACCCTTCATGGTGAAGACACGGTCGACGGGAAGGCGAAACAGGCTGGAAGGCGGTCTGGCGGCCAACCGGGAGCTTAACTCGTCCAAGGTTTTGATGAAGTCAGGGATGCCGGTGCCGCTTACCGATGAAACCGGCACTATCGGAGCCTTTTCTAAAAATGTTCCCCGGACAAAATCTTTGATATCCTCAATCACCAACTCAAGCCATTCTTCATCCACAAGATCGGTTTTGGTCAAAACGACAAATCCATGCTTGATCCCGAGCAGGGTGCAAATTTCCATATGTTCCCGGGTCTGGGGCATAACTCCTTCGTCCGCTGCAATGACCATGGAAACGATATCGATTCCGGTGGCGCCGGCTACCATGTTCTTTACAAATTTTTCATGGCCCGGGACATCGACAATGCCCAGATGCTGTCCGCCGGGAAGATTTAGATGAGCGAATCCCAGTTCAATGGTGATGCCGCGACGTTTTTCTTCCTTTAGCCGGTCGGTGTTGATGCCGGTCAGCGCCTTGATCAGCGCCGTCTTCCCATGGTCGATGTGTCCGGCGGTTCCGAGGATAATCTGTTTCAATGGCTAAGCTCTCCTTGAAAAGCTAAAATATCAGACAGGATTCACAAGATTAATATGATTTTTTTGGTCCGCTTATAAGCAAATGTTTTGATTGCCTAAAACCTGAATCTTAAAACCCAAAACGTGATGAATTCTACTTTTTTAGGAGTTCATCAAGGTTTTTTCTCTCTTTTTTTCCGAAAATATTCTATAACATACGCCATACCCACCAGAAAAATGGCAAGCCCTGCCACATAAACAATATCAACCTTTCCATAGAACATACGGGTCAAAACAACCGCAAAAACAGCACCAAATACCGATCTGATGATAAAAATATTGAATTGTGTCATTGAATATCCTTTTACCTGATCTGCAACAATCTCGAAAATCGCTCAATTTAGGTTTGAATTCTTTAACAAATGAAATTAAAAACATATCCTAGAAGTCAAAAAAATTCAACATCAAGTTTAATTGAGATATTTTTGTTCGGCAGGCATAAATTAACTTGAAATGGCTTATACAATCTGTTAATTAATTCATTTTTAGCTTGTATGGTGGGTGTAGCTCAGTTGGTAGAGCACCAGGTTGTGGCCCTGGACGCCGCGGGTTCAAGTCCCGTCACTCACCCCATTTTTTTGAACAAAAATGCGCCCGTAGCTCAGCCGGATAGAGCGCCGGACTTCGAATCCGCAGGTCGCCCGTTCGAATCGGGCCGGGCGTACCAATGTTTTCAAGGGGCATGTTGTATTATGCCCCTTTTTTTATTCACCTTTGCCTGAATGCCCTACAGCTTTTTGGAGTGAAACGGAAATCCCGCCAAACCGAGTTCCTACAACCTATCTTATCAGTATTCCTCCCGATTGTGCGGGATA
>CAZIIV010000110.1:0-7960 GCA_964539365.1 uncultured Desulfobacteraceae bacterium
AATGGATACATCTTGCCACAAAAAAAGATGTTAATCCCGGAGGGTTATTTCATTATACCGTATTTTTTTAAATTGGTTTTTATATAACCCCAGTGCAGTATTAAATGAACAAATATGATAATGATGAACAGCAATGCGGACCATTCGTGTACTTCCCGGAAGAAATGTCTCAAGGAAATCCACACACCTCCTTCTCCCCGATATCCGTGGGGAAGTACCAGCCAATTTAACAATCCCGTAACCAGTAATACGAAAAAAAGGATAAAGGATATGATGTTAACAAACCAGAGTTTTACCGCTTTATTGTCTGCCATTAGAACGCCTCCATAACCCGGCATTGTGCGTGAGTTTGAATTAGGATCCGAATTTGAACCATGAAATAATGGTAAAATCAAAACTTGATTTTCAATATATATTTTTATATGTTATTGTGCAATGGTAAATATTGGAAATAATTTCAAGCAGATTAACACGATTATGGGGGTTGGGTCAAATCCGTTCATGCCGCCGTCGTCATTCAAAGGGTTGCGGTTACCGCCGTGACCTTTAATATTATTTGGGCCACAGGTATTTTGTATTTATTTCGCATCCCTGTTTTTAAGGATATCAAAGTCTATCCCAACATGGAATTCGAGTAGAAGTGAAAGCTCCGGAGACCATGTCTTTTTGTGAAAAACCATAAGCTGACAAACATTTTTTGTAGCAAATGAAGAGGATTTAATAGAGGAACCCAAATAATGTTTAAAAAAATAATCTCTTATATTCTATTGGTTTTCTTAGGAGCCGCTGGATATTTTTTATTAAACTATCATATTGTTTTTTCGGGCGCTACCGTTAAATTATTGAATAAATCAAAGATTACCTCGGAGTATACGTTTATTAACATCTCCAGCAAAAGCGTTGAGTCCCTGATGAGAATCGATACGCTCAGAGAAGCGGGTATCGGAAACGTTCTCGTCGAAATGGGCAGGCTGAGTGAAGAAGAAAGAGAGGTCATGGAAGAAAAATTCAGTTCCGATCCGTTATATTATTAAATTTTATGATCTCCCCCTACCCTGAAATGCCCTTTTGTCATCTCAGTGCTTGAACAAAGAATTTACGGTGTTTTGGGACAACTGCTTTTATCGCTGACAGGAGAAAGAGTTTTGACGTAATGGCGTTAGGTTCCATTTCAAAAATAAAACCCAAAATTCCCACCATCATACCGACAAATTCATGCAAAATGCTCAAACATAAAAATACCTCCACTTTACCCCACTCATAATTCATTTTCCTTAACACTTTTAACATTTATTAATTATTATAAAAAATATTGAATCATATTCATTTTTTCCTTGACACTTCTAAAAAAATATATTTTTAACAATGAAGTGGATTAAAGTGGATATTCATGGGGAAAAATGTTCCGAGGAAGCTCATTTCATACAATAGATTCAAAAGGGCGTATCATAATTCCGGCCAGGTTCCGTGATGTCATTAAAGCACAGGGATCCAACGGCGTGATGGTTTCCAGAATGGACGGGGCGCTTGTGGCCTATACATATGATGAATGGCGTAAAATTGAAAACCGTATATTGCTCCTGGCCGAAAAAAGCGAGAACATGCGCCGGTTTAGAAGAGTCTTCATCGGGGGTGCTTTTGAATGCTCCTGTGATAAACAGGACCGTATCCTGATACCACAGAATTTGAGACACTATGCCGAAATCGACAAGGAAATTGTACTTGTCGGCGTCCTCGATCATTTTGAAATCTGGTCACGCAAAAGCTGGGACAGAGAAAATGTACATCTTGAAAAAGACATGAAAAAGGAGGACGTAAGAAACGAAATCGCAAAATTAGGACTCTAATGGTGCCGCTCAAACATATTTCTGTAATGCTGCCCCAAGTAATCGGTTATCTTAATTGTAGACCCGGGAGAATCTACGTGGACTGCACCCTCGGGGGATCGGGCCATGCCCGAGCAATTTGCAAAAAAATTATACCGGAAGGAATTTTCATCGGCATTGATCAGGATATAGATGCCGTCAGAAACGCGAAAAAGGTTCTAACACCGCTAAAGTTAACCATCCACCTTTTTCATGACAATTTTATTTATCTTTCAGAGCTTCTTCAACACTTGAAAATTGATGCGGTAGACGGCATTCTTCTTGATCTTGGAATCTCGCTTCACCAACTTGAGTTGAGCGGTCGGGGGTTCAGCTTTAACAAAGATGAGCCGCTGGATATGCGGATGGACATAACATCGGGTACAACAGCCGAAGATTTGATAAACAGCATGGAGGAAAAAAACCTTAAGAAAATTTTTTACAATTTCGGAGAAGAACGTTGGGCAGGACAAATTGCGAAAAGAATCGTAACCCGACGGCAGCGCAAACCCATCAGATCGAGCAAGGAGCTGGCCCAAATCGTGTGCGATGCTGTTCCAAAAAAGGTGCCATATAAGCAAAAAATCCATCCCGCCACACGGACATTTATGGCGCTTAGAATCGCTGTCAACAGGGAGCTCGAAATGCTCGATGCATTTATGGAGAATGTTGCTGACCTCTTAAACCCCAAAGGCCGACTGTGTGTTTTATCTTTTCATTCCCTCGAAGACCGAATTGTAAAACATCGAATGAAGGGCCTGGAAAAAGGGTGTGTATGTCCACCGGGTTTGCCCGAGTGTATCTGCAATAAAAAATCATTGGTTCGAATATTGACAAAAAAAGTGGTTCGTCCAACGGAAGAAGAAATTGAAAATAATCCCATGGCAAGAAGCGCAAAGTTAAGAGCTGTCGAGAAAATATGAATATTCGTAAAATATTAAAAAGCATTCATGAGGCCAACGCAACGGTAATATTGGTTATATTCATGACCATCTTTATTGGAGAACTTCTGTTTTTTACCTGGTGCCGGGTCCAAACTATCGGAACAGGATATGAAATTTCAAAAGAGACTCAGCGTCATCAGGACCTCATAAACTTTCAAAATACCTTAAAGGTTGAACTGGCGAGGCTGAAATCTCCGGAGCGAATCGCTAACATTGCAAAAAACCAACTGGGTCTTATAGCCCCCACACCAGAGCAGATGATTATTATTCCATGAAACCGGTCGAGAAAAAATATATAAGATTGCGAATTATCATCGTGGGATCTTTTTTTAGCCTTTTTTTTACGGCAATTTGTGCCAAAGCGGTCTATCTTCAAGTGGTTCGGGGCTCCTGGCTGTCGGAAAAAGCAGCAAGCCAATACGAAGTCTCCTGCAGATCTTACGGAAAGCGCGGAACCATATATGATGCCAACCTCAAAGAGCTGGCCATAAGTATCGATGTGACATCCATCGCGGCACACCCTCCAAAAATAGAAAATGTGCCGTCAATAGCAAAATCACTTTCTATCATCCTGAAAATTAATCGCACATCCCTTACCGGGAAACTGGCTTCCAACAAAAAGTTTGTGTGGATCAAGCGTAAGGTCACCCCCAAAGAAGCCGAAGCGGTTAAAAATCTTAACATAACCGGGGTCGATTTCATAACCGAACACAAGCGGTTTTATCCCCACAAAACCCTGGCCGCCCAGGTTCTCGGATTTACGAATATCGACGATTATGGGCTGGAAGGTCTTGAATTCTATTATAATGAACATCTGCAAGGTTCCGCTTCCCAATACACGATTTTAAAAGATGCTCTGGGTCGGGGGTTTGATGCTGAAAAAACAGCAGGATTGAATTACAAGGGGGATAATCTTGTCCTTACCATCGATAGCGTAATCCAATATATTACGGAAAAGGCGCTTGAAGAATCGGTTAAAGTATTTTCCGCAAAATCCGGAATGGCAATCGTAATGGTGCCTAAAACAGGGGCCATACTTGCGATGGCGCACTATCCCTTTTTCAACCCCAATGCCATAAATAACTTCAGCCAAAAAATATGGAGAAACAGAATCATAACCGACGCCTTCGAACCCGGATCAACCATGAAGATTTTCGCTGCGGCCTCTGCAATAGAAACCGGCAGCTGCTCCCCCAACAGCATCTTTTATTGCGAAAACGGTGCCTACAAGGTCGGAAAACACGTGATTCACGACTCCCATGAGCACGGATGGCTCTCCCTGCAGCAGATCATTAAATATTCAAGCAATATAGGTGCGGTCAAGTTCAGCGCAATCACAGGGCCTAAATCTCTTTACAAAACGTTGCGTGATTTTGGTTTCGGAGCAAAGACCGAAATAGACTGTCCCGGGGAAACCGTAGGAATTCTGTCGCCTTACAAACAATGGACTAAGATTGATGCCGGAACCATATCCTTTGGCCAGGGAATTTCGGTTTCCGCCCTTCAGCTTATCTCGGCCACCTCCGCCATTGCCAATAAGGGCGTGCTCATGAAGCCTTATATTGTCCAGGCCATTACCGATCAAAATGGACAGCTGATAAAAAGCTTCGGCCCCAGGAAAGTGAAACGGGTCATTTCGGAAAAAACCGCCGGGACCTTAGCCATGATCATGAAAACCGTTATTACCGAAGGCGGCACCGGGGTCAATGCCGCACTGGAAGGATATTCCGTCTGCGGTAAAACAGGAACCGCCCAGAAACTCGACGAACAAGGGAAGTACGCCCCAGGGAAATACGTATCGTCTTTTATCGGATTCTTACCCGAGAAAATGCCCAAAGCGGTAATTCTGGTAGTGATTGACGAGCCTGAAAAACAACATTACGGGAGCATTGTCGCTGCCCCGGCATTCAAAAAGATCGCCCGAAAAACCTTAAATTATATGAATATACGTCCAAAAAACAACACCGGTAAATTAATGGTCTCTTTAAAGAACGAAACAAGAGGATGAAACTTTCGAGTTTATTGAAAATGGTTACGCCTGTAAGCTTTTACGGAACCCATGTGGATACCGGACAGTTTTCACTGTCACCGGACCCTGAAATCGGTTCCGTCCATTACAGAGCCCAGGATGTTAAGCCGGGGGGATTGTTTGTTGCGATAAAGGGCCTTATCGCAGATGGTCATGACTTTATTGATGACGCGCTGGCAAGGGGTGCCTCCGCAATTGTTACCCAGAAACCCGTTGTAAAAAAATCCATAATCATAGAGGTTAAAAACACCAGAAAGGCCCTCGCGGCAATATCAGATCAGTTTTTCTCAAACCCGTCAAAAAAGCTGCAGGTAATTGGAATAACCGGTACCAACGGTAAAACAACCACTGCATACTTGCTCGAGCATCTGCTTTCAGAGGCCGGCATCAAGGTCGGTGTCATTGGAACACTGAATTACCGGTACTCCGGTAAAACCTTTCAAAATCCCATGACAACACCGGAATCTTACGATCTGCAGAAAATTCTGGCTGAAATGCTCAAAAGCGGCATCACCCATGTGGTTATGGAAGTTACTTCCCACGCCATCGACCGTGACAGAATCTATAATTGCAGATTCAATCTTCTAATTTTTACCAATCTGACCCAGGACCACCTGGATTATCACGGAGATATGAATTCATATTGGTCCTGCAAAAAAAAACTTTTTACACAACTCTCCGATTACGGATCATCAGAAAACGGGATTTCAGCGGTAATCAATCACAATAATGAAAAGGGAAAGGAGCTGATAAAGCTGCTTGAAAAAAGCATTGGAAAACCGTCAGTGCTTTCGGCGGGTTTTTCTAATGGCAACAGTATACGGGCCAAGGACATCACCCACGACCTGACCGGTATCACCGGGACCATTGTTACGCCGGCCGGTTCTTTTGGATTCAAATCCCCCCTTGTGGGAAAACATAACCTGGAAAACATTCTCTGTGCCGCAGGAGTCGGTATTGTGCTCAATCTCACGTTAGATTCCATCAAAAAAGGCATCCAATCGGTTTGCGCAGTGCCCGGTCGTCTTGAATCAATCCCCAACACGATCAATCGATTTATATACGTTGATTATGCTCATACTCCGGATGCGCTTTATAATGTACTGTCCGCACTAAAATTATCGGCCACCGGAAGAATAATCTGCGTATTCGGATGCGGCGGCAACCGGGACAAAAGCAAACGGACCTTAATGGGGCAAACCGCGGCAAGACTCTGTGATCTTACCGTAATCACATCGGACAATCCCAGAACAGAGCCGCCCTTGGAAATAATTGAACCCATCGCCCAGGGTGCAAAAAAAATCATTTCCAACCGTTATACGCCGGCCGATCTGTCCGCCGGTTTCCGGAAAAAAGGATATGTTGTGGAACCGGACCGAAAAAGGGCCATAGCACTTGCAATTATGGCGTCCCGGGCGGGTGATATCGTTTTAATTGCCGGCAAGGGGGATGAAACGTATCAGATCATCGGAAACCATACCATCAGTTTTGATGACAGGATTGAGACAAAAACCGCACTTTCCAAACTGGAAATTCAAGGTTCAGAGCACCACTCAGATAATCGTCCCGAACCCGAAACGCAAAATCCCATTCCCTGGAGCACTGCTGAAATTCTTGAGGCCACGGGAGGAGACCTTTTATCCGGCGATCTTGAACACTTTTTTTCGGGCATCTCCATCGATTCGCGCAGCATATCAGTGGATAAACTCTTTGTTGCCATTAAGGGAGATACCCATGACGGTCATAGTTTTACCGGCGACGTAATTGAGCGCGGCGTCAGCGGCCTTTTGATAGACAGGAGAAAGACCCATACCCTTCCCGGCAAAAAACTCGCGGAAAATGGCATTGTATGTGTAACAGTAACCGATACCATTAAAGCCTTGGGCGACCTTGCCGCGTTTCATCGAAAACGCTTAAATGCGGCAGTGGTTGCCATAACCGGCTCAAACGGTAAAACCAGCACCCGCAAAATGACGGCAGGAGTGGTTTCCAAACGTTTTTCTACCCTATCTACTTGCGGAAATTTAAATAACCACATCGGGCTTCCCCTGACCTTGCTGAATCTCAATGTTCACCACAAATGGGCGGTGCTGGAACTCGGCATGAACCATCCCGGAGAAATAAAACGTCTCGGAGAAATCTGTTCCCCGGATATCGGTGTTATCACAAACATCGGTCCCGCACACTTGGAAGGGTTGGGCTCTCTGGATGCGGTCATGCAAGCCAAGGGAGAACTTTTAGAGGAAATCAAGCCGGATGGAACAGCGGTTTTGAATGCGGATGATCCGAGACTGTTACACCTGGCCCGTCACACTTCCGGGAAGGTTCTGTTTTTCGGACGCTCAAAAAACGCCCGAATAAGAGCCCTCTCCTTAAAGGGAACGGAGACCGGTCTGTCTTTTGTCCTGGCGCTGCCTGAGGACCGCATTACCGTAGATTTAAAAACTCCGGCCGTTTTCATGATTTCTAATGCGCTTGCGGCCGCAGCCGTCGGATACCTGTCGGGGTTAACCGCCGGGGAAATAAAAGACGGCCTTGAAGCGTTTAAGCCGGTTACGGGAAGGATGAACATGCTTAAAACCGGCAGGGGAATTACGATCATTGACGATACCTATAATGCCAATCCGGATTCAATGAAAGCAGCCATAAATACGCTTAGGTCATTGAAGGGAAATCACGCGGGGATTTTGATTGCCGGCGACATGCTTGAACTTGGAGAACATGCAGAATCCATGCACCGTAATATCGGCCGAATCGCCGCCGGATCAGATATCGCCAAACTTTATGTTTTCGGTGAATTCGCCCGGACCGTGGCCGCGGGCGCCATGGACGAAGATATGGATCCTCGCAATATTTTTATCGGAACTAAAGAACAAATCCTGGAAGATATCAAGTACCGGCTTGACCCGGGCGACTGGATTCTTGTGAAGGGATCCAGAGGAATGACCATGGAAACGATTGTTCAAGAATTGTCGGACTGGGCTAACCAATAACTGATAAGTGCCTAAAGTGATCTAAAATGCCTAAAGTGCCTAAATTCGAGGAAAGCGCTTTCAGCGCAAATCAGTTTTTATTTAAATTGATAGTGCCGAAGGCACATACATTAACTTTAGCTCACTTAA
>CAZIIV010000110.1:8060-9330 GCA_964539365.1 uncultured Desulfobacteraceae bacterium
CCGAAGGCACATACATTAACTTTAGCTCACTTAAGTTCACTTCAAACTTTAGGCACTATTAGGATAATGCTTTTACAGGCATAGATAGATTGTCTCTGATCTGAATCAATGGATCAGGTTTTTAATAAGTAAATAAAATATGCTTTATCATCTACTATATCCGCTTCACACGTCGATGTCCGTGTTTAATGTATTTCGGTACATTACCTTCCGGACAATCTATGCCAGCCTGACGGCCTTTTTGATTTGTTTTCTTCTGGGACCATGGGTGATTCGAAAAATGAGCTATTTGCAAATCGGTCAATATATACAGGAAGACGGTCCGCCGACCCATCTTAAAAAGGCGGGGACACCCACTATGGGGGGAACGCTGATCCTTTTTTCTGTCATCGTTTCCACACTGTTATGGACCAATTTAACCAATTATTACGTCTGGATCGTTCTTTTGGTTACCGTGGGCTACGGCGGTATCGGCTTCATTGACGACTATCTGACGCAAATTAAAAAACGAAATAAAGGGTTAAGCGTTCGAAACAAATTTCTTTTGCAGGCGATTCTGGCGATTGTGACCGGGGTGCTTATTTGCTCATACGCCGGCTTTTCTACTCGAGTAACCATCCCGTTTTTTAAAAATATTTCACCGGATCTCGGAAAAGGATACATCCTGTTTGCCGCTTTTGTCATTATTGCCACATCAAACGCGGTTAATATTACGGACGGCCTTGATGGTCTTGCCATCGGACCTTTTATCATCGCTGCAGCCGCATATATGATCTTTGCTTATGTGGCCGGACATTTCAATATCGCCAATTACCTGCAGATCAGATATGTGGCCGGAAGCGGCGAAATGGCTATTTTCTGCGGTGCTATGGCCGGATCAGGTCTGGGGTTTCTGTGGTTCAATTCATACCCCGCACAAATTTTCATGGGCGATGTGGGGTCCCTTGCTCTGGGAGGGGCAATCGGTACCGTGGCGGTTATCACCAAACAGGAAATACTGCTCATTCTGGTGGGCGGGCTCTTTGTCATTGAAACCCTGTCCGTAATTTTTCAGGTGGGTTTCTTCAAGATAACCAACGGACGCAGGATTTTCAGAATGGCCCCGCTTCACCATCATTTTGAACTTAAAGGATGGCCTGAACCCAAGGTTATTGTACGATTCTGGATCATTGCCATTGCACTGGCACTGCTTGCCATGAGTACGCTGAAACTTAGATAGACGGTTTCGTAAAAAGCCCAACTTCTTCGTTGTGCTGCATTTCGTAATCAT
>CAZIIV010000111.1:0-9191 GCA_964539365.1 uncultured Desulfobacteraceae bacterium
GCAGGCACTCAAACGGCCGGGTCCTGTCTTTGACACCCGCTCCATAGAATCGATAACCGTCCAGGGGCTTATCCGCATACAGCGGGCTGGTATCAGGTTTTTGGCCGGGTCTTTCCTCCGGCCCCTTGTACATTTTGCCCTGGATCATGTGAATGTAGTAAACCGTTCCGCATTCGGCACAGTTGATGGTGCCTTCCCAGTTCCAAAAGCAGTAAGGATCCAGATAATTAATAGTATTACAGGGCTTTCCCTCAAAATCTTTTTTACACCAGATCATATCACACACGGTTCATACCTCCTTTTATAACCAGGCCTTTGCATACCACTCTTCGATCGTTTTCACCGGGTAGCCGAGAAGCTCGTGATAGATCTTCACGTTGTCCGCGCCCACCGGCCGCCAGATCCAGAAAAGTCGTCTGGGAGTCTTGGACATCAATCCTGCGGCATAAGATCCGTGCTGCAATATATCGCCGAAAATGGGATCATCCATCCATCTGACGGTGCCACGCTCCCTGTAGTGCTCGCATTCGTAAACTTCCCTGTCGTTCATCACCGGCTCTGCCAGCAGACCGGCATCCTGACAGATTTTTATAACTTCCGACCTGGATTTGTCTTCAGCCCATCTTTCCAGAGCCGCGTAAATCTCGATCTGAGCCTCGCCTTCTGTCCTTTCATTCAGGGATTTATACTTTTCATACAGATCGTTCATTCCGGTAATTGCGCACAGCTCTTTCCAGTCTTCATCCTGGAACGCGGAAATCATCGCATACCTGGCCTCCAGACGGTCCTGCGGGTTTTCGGCATCCGGGTAGTCGGACTTGCCGCACAGAATGATACCGTGAGCGCAAAGCTGGGTGTCCCAGTTACCCCAGCGCTGTCGGACAATGCCGAACCTGCCGTATAGCGGCGCGGCATACCCCAGACACCGGGTCGCGGCCTGGACCTGGGAGAACTCGATCTTAGTGCCAAGCCCCGACTTTTCCCTCCAGTGGAGGGCCGCCAGAATCCCGAAGGTAATCTGGGTTCCGGAGTACCAGTCGATGCACCAGTTGGAGTGCTTGGTGGCATGGCCGCCCATGAACTCGTGCATGCCGGTTACCGAAGCGAGTCCGGCGTGGGCCTGGCCCAGGATATCGTAGGATCCGCCAAAAACCTTGGGCCCGTAGCCGAAGCCGCCGCCCCACACGGAGATGAACCTTGGATTGATCTCCAGCAAATAGCGATAACTCTGCTTCCATCGGTCGAAGGTGCCCGGCCGGTAGCACTGCGTCAATCCGTCGGACATCCTGACCAGTGCATAGAAGGCTTCCTTCAAATCCTCTATATGATAGTCCATGGATATGTGGTATTCATTGGGGTTTGCATTAAGATATCCCATACCGGTGCCGGTCATGGGCCTGGAGTCATGGAGAGGATAGAGATACGTTTCGTTGAACGGCGCACAGTGCCGCATGGGATCCCCCATTCTCGGCATCTCCACCTTGATGACATCGGCCCCTAATTCTGCCAGGTTGGCAACGGAGTGGGGCGTGAAGATATACATGGTAGTGCTCAACCATCGGATACCCTTCAAAGATTGGGGTTTTGAGAACTCATTGCCCGGATCGAACTGCGCCTTGCAGTATTCCTCGTAAGGTGCCTTCATCTCTTCAAGCTCTTCCTTGCTTTTGGGGCCCGGCAGATCCTCAATTCTTGTTACACGTGGGTCTTTAGCCATTACATCACCCCCTTTTCTATATATTCATTGACTTGTGTTTGTCCGATGCCGCACAATTTCTGCAATACCTCGTAGTTATCATACCCGAGTTGCCTGCCCAGCACTTTAACCCGGTGCGGCGTCCTCATCTGATAGTTGTTGGGCGGTACGGAGAAGAGTACGGTACCGTAATGATCGGTATCAATGGTGCACACCCAGGGACGATATTTGAAGTGGGGAAACTCGGAGAGCTCGTCGATGAACAGAACCGGTCCGGCCGCAATCTCATATTCAAGAAGCTTTTGCTCGGCCTCATACCTGTTGATGTCTCTAAGCCACCGGGTGGTCAGGGTATACGTCTTGACCAGCATATTCAGAGCGTTCCTGCCGCCCATCTCCTTGAGGATGGGGTCTTCGTGGATCAGTCTTCCGAACTGCGGAAAGTCTCGCTCGATACACATGCCGATCCGGTACCAGAGCCGGTCGGTCTGTCCGCCGATCATCATATATCCGTCCCGGCAGGGGTTCCACTCATACTGGTTCAAATTGGGGTCCCAGGCGCCGGTCCTGGCCTTGATGCTGGCATTAAAGCCGTACCAGCTGATATCAAAGTCAAGGATGTCCATCTGAGTCTCCGCACCGGTGACCTCGATAAACTGGCCTGTTCCGCCCAAATAATTGCGCCAGAAGATTGCCGCCAAAAGGCTGTTGGCCGCCTGCTCGCCGGCACAAAAATCAGCAAACCATACACCGGACCGGGTGGGATCGCCGCCCCTGCCCCTGGGGAGCTGGTCCTGGGGAAACCCGGTGTTGTGGATAAACGCGTTGGCACAGCCGCCAAAGGGCTCTAACGTCCATTGACCGAATTTGGACAACTTGTCCTTATAGGAGCCCCAGGTGCCGCGGACGGCGATATTACAGTAAACCAGCCTCGGCGTTTCCTCGCAAAGATCCCTGTACCCAAGACCGATGCTGTCCATGTAGCCCGGGGGCATTTCATCGATCACACCGTCGGCCTGGCTGCAAAGGGTCTTGTAAATGGCCCGGCCTTCTTCGGTTTCGAGATTAACGGTAACCGATTTTTGTCCCCTCATCTCGTGGATAAAGTCGAGCCCGCATTTTTCGCCGGTAATCTTGCTTTCAAGCATATACTCTTCCCTGCCAAAGGGGGTGAGCTTTCTCAAGGGATCGCCTCCGGGCGGCTCCACTTTGATCACCTCGGCGCCGGCCTCGCAGAGCAGTCCGCCGCAAAACATGTTGCCCATTCTCCACTGGCCGCAACAAATAAACCTCATCCCCTGGAGTGCCTCGGGTTTGCCGAAGCAATACTCGTACCTGAGGTTGTCCTCACACCATTTGCCGAAGTCCTCCGCCTTACGCTTTGCATACACCTTTTCCACTTCTTCCGGCGGAGGCGGCGGCGTGACCGGCCATGGTCTGATGTCGGGATGCATCATGTCGAGCGTGTCGGCCCGGCTGTTTATTTCAACATCCTTTTTTTTTGCCATGTTTTTACCTCCAATCTATTATTTTTGTGATGTTGACTCGAGCTACATCCTCCCGCCAGCAACAACCCGCAAAGCGAATTCCATCACCTCAAGAACTTAAAATAACTGAAAAATCAATTCTGCTACTAGCAAGTCTCGCTGGGAGGAGGCGGTTTTTTCTGCGGCTCCTCACCTCCTTTCTGTTATCGCGGGTAGCTTTACTCTGAACAACCTGACCCGGTTGGGATGTCTTTTTGGAAAACTCTGTGGGGATTATCACCTTAAAAGAAAACTATCCCGCGTGTTTGAACTTATAACCGAATATGTGTTACAAAATCCTTGCCATAAAACAGATACGCCACGGATATTTAAGATGCTGTGGCGCATTTCTATTAAATATCAATTAGTTAGACGGTAAAAAATAGTGGAGCAACCGGGGTGCGGCCACTGTTGGTTTCAAGATAAAAGCGGGGTGAGTGTATGAAATCAGACTCCAAACTCGGGCAATAATAGTTAACCCCTAACCTTAAAAGGGTTTTCCATCTGTCTGAAAAAGGACCCGTTTCTGTTCATATATCATACATAAGAAACCTCTTTTCTCAGACCATAGCGTCGGATTTTGCTGTAAAGAGTGCTGCGGCTGATATCAAGACGCCGGGCCGCTTCATGTTTGTTCCAGTCAGATTTCTTGAGTACATCGGCAATTAACCGCCGTTCATTTTCGGCCAGAGAGGCAGCGGGCAAATCTATCTTGGCTTGCCTGAGGAAGTATGGCAGATGCTTTTTTTCGATAATTTGATCCTGGGCCAGGATAACGGAATGACTGATGGAATTTTCCAGTTGACGGATGTTGCCGGGCCATTCGTAGTCCATCAGAATTTGCATGGCTTCCGGGGAGATTGACCGGATTTCTTTTCCTTCTTTCAGGTTGCATTTTTTAAGAAAATGTTTGCAGAGCAGGGGAATATCTTCCTTGCGTTCGCCCAGACACGGCAGTGTGATGCTGATAACGTTTAACCGATAGTAGAGATCGTCTCTGAGTCGACCTTCTTCCATTTCCCGATAAAGATTCCGGTTCGTTGCCGCCAGCACCCGTACATCCGCCTCTAAAGTTTCTTCTCCGCCAACCCGTTCAAAACAGTGATCCTGAAGAAATCTGAGCAGCAAAATCTGAGTGGCCAGAGCAATATTACCGATTTCATCGAGAAACAAGGTGCCGCCTATGGCCCGTTCGACTCTCCCCTTTTTTGTTTTAATAGCACCGGTAAACGCTCCTTTTTCATGGCCGAAAAGTTCGCTTTCCAGCAAGGTCGGTGAATAGGCCGAGCAATTGGCCACGATGAAAGGCCCCTCTCTGCGATGACTCTGCCGGTGGATGGCTCTTGCCACCAGTTCCTTGCCCGTACCGTTTTCACCGGCGATCAAAACCGTGGCGTTGGATTCCGAGACCAGATCGATCAGCTCATAAATTTTCTGCATCTCCGAGCTTTGACCGATAAGTTCCGCATGGGAAATTCTCCGGACGGTATCTTGTTGAAGCAGATTGTTTTCCGCCTTATGGATAATAACCAAATGATGGATGTCTCCGGCTATCTGGCTAAAAAAGGTTTGAAGAAAGTTCAGGTCCTTTTGAGGGCACTCATAGAAAAAATGAAACCCCAGCATCACATAACCGATGCAGCGTTCGGGTATGGAGACAGGCAATCCGAACCAACTCGGATAACTTTCCGAAATGACTTTCAGAAAATCGGGAATGTACCCGGTTTGTCGAGAATCGATTATCCGGTCTTTCATGCTTTTTTGCAGATATCCGACAAAATCTTTAACCAGTCCCGACTGCTCAAGTTTTTGCAAAGCATGTGTCAGGGGTTCAAGTATGTTGAGGCCGCATTCTTTAAAATCAAGGAATTTATGGCCGTCATCATCCATGATTAACAGGAGAAGCTCCGAGCCGGGGAAGATGTTTCGCGTGATCTCATGGATGAAATGAACCACTTCTGCCAGGGATCTTTTGGCGCTCACCTGACGGGAAAATTCAAAGAGTGTTTCCAGTTGATGTTGGCTCTTCTGCAATTCCTTGGAACGAAACGCCAGGGCCTCCTCCATTTTGCGTTTTTCGGTGACATCGCGCTCGTACCGGATGATCAAATCAACCTTCCCCTGATTGTCGAGAATGGGATAGGTCGTAATCTCCAGCATACGATTTTCCCCCTTAAAGTTCGGATAATTTTTATCCGACATGGCCGAAAATCCCGTGTGAAACGTTTCCTCAAGGGGGCAATGTATCCCGTTTGTGCCACAGGGTTTTCGGCTGCCCCGCATAATCTCGTAACATTTTTTTCCGACCGCAGTTGCAGGCTCAAGGCCCACACGGGAATGAAAGGCCTGGTTCGCCTGAACTATTGTATGGGTTCCGGGGTCAATTACCAATAAACTGTCTGTAATACTGTTGATAATTTTTTCGTTGAATTGTTTCGATGTTCGCAATTGGTGTTCGAGGTTTTTGCGAACGGTAATATCTCTTCCATGCTCGATTGTTTGAATGGTTATGCCATCAGGATCTTTTATGGGGTAAGAGTGGACCTCCCAAATGCATTTTCGTCCATCCGGCAGTGAAATGAGCTTTTCCACCATGTGCGGCTCACCGGTGCGAAAGACCTTTTCAACGTGGCAGTTTTCGCAAATCTGGGTGCGTCTATAAAAGATCTCATAGCAAAAGCTGCCGATAAACTGTTGGTCAGAGATTTGAAAGATATTCGTAAAGGCTTTATTTGCTTTGATGATATGAAAATCGCGATCATAAATGGCAAAGGGGTCGGTTACACTGTCGAAGACTCTGGTGAGGAATTGTTCATCATATAGAGCGGTTTCCGATTTTTTATCCCAAGGAGCGATGAAAGCTTTCGGCATGGCGAGACCTCCTGAAAGGTTTGAATCGTCAAATATGATTCACAGGAAATCAGTAGATGTCAAAATCTTCGGTCAGGAGTGATACAGAAGGCTGGCGAAAATCAGAATTTTCTATGGAAGTGTATTGAATTTGCAACGTAACGGAGTCATATTTTGGACATTCTGGCACAGAAGTCAGTTGAAAGTCAAGGAAATTCCTTATACTTGATGTATGACCATCAACAAAGAAAACATTTATTTTCAGCATGGATTAAGCTTGGATTAACGCATTGGTTTGACATTTTCTACTTAAAGTGATCTAAGCAAAATCTAATCCATTTTTCATGCAGGTGGAATTTATAAAATTGAAACAAAGGAACAACAAAGCCAAAGAACCGAGGGATCAGTAATGGCAGGATCCACTCCAAAGAAAACGAAAAAAGGCACAAGCGCCGGAAAATTACGCATAGCGAATCATTGGAATGCCATCAGCATCATCGCCAGTTCCCAGGCCAATCCGCTGAAAGCAGTGGCCGAGTTTGTGGAAAACAGCATTGATGCACGGGCCGGGCACATCGTGATCACGAGAGGAAAGAAAAAAGGTGAATTTTATCTCAAGGTCAGCGACAATGGTGAAGGGATACCCAGAGATGGAAAAGAGTTGCCCGATTTTCGACACGTGGCAACGCACATTTGTGATTCCGTGAAGCGGCGGTTAAAGGCCAAAGGTGCAGAAGGAATTCAGGGCGAATTCGGCATCGGTCTTTTGAGTTTCTGGACAGTCGGCCAGAACCTCAGTATTAGATGTTGCGGAGCCGATGGAAGTACATACGAAATGACCATGGCCAAGAACTCACCGGAATTCTCGGTTTTTAAGAAACGGGTATTGATCCCTTTCAAGGGAACAGACCTGATGGTCTATCCCCTGTTACCGGGGTTGCGGCTTTTGACCGGTGAGAAGATCCAGCGCTACCTCGCCTCGGAACTCAGGGACCGGATAAAGGAGTCGGGGGTAAAAATAGAGGTTGTAGATCGGACGAGCCGGACAGAGCATCTTGTGGTTCCGCGACAATTTACCGGGCGATTGCTCCATGACCTGAGAGCTGCCGAGACCGCGCCGGGTGATATTTATTTAGAACTGTACCTCAGCGATCCGGGTTCCGGCAACCAGGTGGGATTATATCGACGCGGTACGCGCGTTTTGCCCTCCATTGTCGAACTCGATCATTTCCAGAAAGAGCCGTGGACCGCGGGGTACCTTCAGGGTATTCTTGATGTTTCGTTTCTGAATCTTACGCCGGGAACTCGTCAGGGAATCATTCATGACGAACAGTTTGACGCTTTTTGCAGGGCCATGGAGCCGGTTGAAAAGTATCTGCAGCAGGTAATCGAAGAGCAGCGCAAGGCCGAAGAGGAACGGTCCAGTCGTCAAATTCTGCGCAAGGTGCAACGTGCTCTCAGGGAGGCGTTTCTGCGTCTTCCGGAGGAGGAATATGATTGGTTCGATATTCATGGCGGAAAAAGCAAAAAAAAGAAGGAGACTCTTTTTTCTGCAGGATCCATGATTGGGTCGGTCCCCGAGGAGGATGGCCGGAAAGGTGAGGCGCACGAAGCCGTTCCGGAATTTAACGGTGATCAAAGAAGGCAGATGGAGTTTTTTGAGTTTGCCGGACCGCTGTTCAGTGTACTAATTTCGCCAAAGTCAAGTGTGGTAGCGGTTGACAATCGCAAGAAATATCGTGCAGTTTGCCGGGATCGCTCACGGCGGCCCGTTTTGGAGAATCTGGCATATCGCTGGGAAATAACGGATGGAGAAGGTCGACTCCAGGGAGGTGATGATGAATCAGTGGTTTTTATTGCGCCTTCAGAGCCATGTCTGACCACATTGAGGGTAGTTGTGCGCCAGGGGATTACGGAATGCACGGATGAAGCCTTGATAACCATCACCGATTCACTCATGGACTCCTCGGCCGGGGCCGGAGGAACGCACAAAGGGCTACCGGGGTATACGTATCGTTGGGCCCCGGCAGAAATGTGGCGTTCAAAATTCGACGTGGACAAAAACGTTATCGTAATCAACAACGGACACAGGGACTTCGTGTATGCCGGAAAACAGAAAAGCCGCAAGCTTCGCTATATTTGTCGCCTGTTCTGCAAAGAGCTGGTCCGTCAGAATTTTCCAGGATTACCCACAGACGAACTCCTTGAACGGATGATCGAACTGTCTTTGTACACGGAAGAACATTTGAAGTGAGGATTTCATATAACCCGAAGATTTCCGATTAACAACTATTATTGAGATATAAAGATGACTTACAACCTTAAGACCGAGTACGCAAAACAACTTTACAGCCTCGCTTCTAATGTTGTGCCCATTGTATTCATACAGGATGACGGGATGGCCGAGTGCTCACGAATGGACTTCGATGACCGGTTACAGCACGTTGAAATCAGGTACAAAAGCGTTGCTGAGGAATTCGTGGATATCACACACGAATTGCTTCGCGTCGGTATGCAGTTTCATGACCGCTTTCCGCTTCTCACAGGGTCCGTGAACCACACGGATTTTAATCCGGGAATAAAGAATTTGGTAAAGCAAATTAGAACTGTTGTTGATGATACATACATACTTCATCGCATGTTTACTGATACTGGAATGCTTCCAATCAGTGGCGTTTTTTATGATGAGATACGCAAGGATATTAAGCGAGGAATCATTTCCATTGGGCGGAGCCTTCCTGTGGAGTCTGGTCCCCTGGCTGCCGCATGGCGTTTGCGGCTGGCCGATTTATCATGCTCGGTATACAGTAAGAAAGTGACCAATGACCAGCGTCGGTTCGCGTCCTATTTTATTTCGCATTTTCAAAATAAGGATCCTGTTGTACAGGAATTGTTCATTTATCTCAGACAGAACGTAGTCGGCTCGCGCCTTTCGAATGAAAATGAATTCGGAAACGCGTTGATCGGTTTGCGCGATAAGCTTGACCTCCCATCGTGGTTGCATCTTGCGACTCGACAAAAAATCGATGGCCGATGGGTATTGAAGCAATAAAATATTGATGAAGGTACTTTTGTCGGCATTCCCGTGTCGATTATTATTCTCCGGTCATATGTTTCTC
>CAZIIV010000112.1:0-9096 GCA_964539365.1 uncultured Desulfobacteraceae bacterium
CGGGGACGAGAATAGAACCTTGAACCCCTGAACCTTTGAACCGTGAACGCCTACATATTTTATTATTCATTTAAAAACACATTAGGAGAACACAATGGAGACCATACGTATTAACGTCAGCCTTCCCAAGGAAGTCTTTGTTGAGCTGTCTAAGGAAACAAATTCCAGAAAAAGAAGCCAATTTATCACTGAAGCGATCAAGCGATTGGTTAAAGAAAAAAGGGATCAAAGACTTGCTGCCGAATATCAGGAAGCGGCTGCCGAGATCCGGGCAATCAATAAGGAACTTGAAGGAGCCATAAATGATGGCCTCGATTAAGCGCGGACAAGTTTTTCTTGTAAATTTTGATCCGACCGTGGGAGCTGAAGCCCGGAAAACTCGGCCGGCACTTGTGATTTCTAACGACATAAATAATGCTTATTCTCCCATTATCTCTATTTCTCCGATTACCTCTTAACCAATCCTGAAACCTGAACACTGACACCTGAAACCTACATGTCCCCTGACACCTGAAACCAAAAACTCTTGGAAAGCTATTAACAAACTGGTAATGCACCCACGTCAACCTGTTATTCTTCCTGCCTTTTGATGTTCATATATTTTCGGGGTACCGGTGTCACCCGCGGAGTTTTGCCGAGAGGGCTTTCATCCACCAAAAGTGTGCACCCATAAACCTGTTCCAGCGTCTGGAAGGTGAGAACCTCTTTTGGATCCCCCAGCCGTATGATTTCCCCCTTATCCAGTAACAGCAAACGATCACCGTACATGGCCGCCAGATTCACGTCATGGGAAACCATAACCACGGTAATCCCTCTTTCATTTTTCAGTTTTTCCATTAAATCCATGAGCCGGACCTGGTGGGCAAGGTCCAGAGACGCAGTGGGTTCATCCAGAAGAATAATTTCGGGTTCCTGACAAATGGCTTTTGCAACAAAAACCCGCTGCTGTTCTCCGCCGCTTAACTGGTCTAATTTTCGATGTGCCAGATGGTCTGCGCCGGTAAAAGTGAGTGCTTGTTTGGCAATTTCTAAATCTTTTTCTTGTTCCAGACCCAGCATGCCCAGATAGGGGGATCGACCCATAAGCACGATTTCGGTTACCGAAAAAGGAAAATCCGTCGGTATCATCTGGGGAACAAAGGCAATGGTTCGTGCCAGGGCTTTGCGGCTATAATGATCGACAGGACGGTTCAGTATGTCCAGTTGATCGGTTTGAGATTTCAAGATTCCGGCCATCACTTTCAGCAAGGTGGTTTTTCCGGACCCGTTCGGACCAATGATGATGAAAAAATTACCCGTTGCCACAGAAAAGGTAATATTTTTCAACGCCGGAAAATCCCCGTAATAATAATTCAGATTTTTAACGTGTATCGCCAAGGTAGTTCGCTTCGCTCACAATTGGAATGTTGGAATATTGGAACACTGGAATGTTGGGTTCTGGGAAAGTGGAATGAAGGATTATTGTAAAATTCCTCTTGGCGGCAATTAAACAGAGGAATATCATCTTCTTTAAATCATCATTCCAATATTCCATCATTCCAATATTCCATGTCCGGGTTAAAAATATAATACTAAAAAACACCTTTATTTCCAAAAAAAAATGTAGAATCTCCGAGAGGTCATTCTATCGCCGGGTTTTTTTTAATAAAAAGATAAAAAGGGGTGCGCCGATCATTGCGGTAATCACTCCCGCAGGCATCTCTCCCTGTTTGGGAAGAACCCGTGCCAGCACATCGCAAAAAACAAGGTAGGCGCCCCCGCCAAGAATGCATGCCGGTACCAGCACCCGGTGGTCCGGACCGAAAATCAGTCGAAGAAGATGCGGCACAACCAGTCCCACAAAACCCACAAGCCCGCAGTAAGAAACCGTTGCGCTGACCATAAATGACGTGATTACCAGCAGGATAACCGTTACCGCCTTTATGTTTACTCCCAGGGTTTGAGCCATTTCCTTGCCCATTAACAGCAGGTTCATGGAATTGGAAAACCAGAAAATCAGGATAAAACAGGGACAGAGTATTGCGGCAAGTATCCCTGCATGGGCGATATCGACCATTGAAAGGTCGCCCATGAGCCAGAAAATAATATTGTGAAGTCTGGAGTCCCGGGTCATGGAAACAAGAAACATGATGACCGCCGCACAGAAAGCGTTTACCATTACCCCTGAAAGAAGAAGTGCATCTTTTTTAAGAATGGTTTGTCCCGAGGACATGATCAGAATCAGAAGAAGGACAGCAATACTTCCGGCAAAGGCCGTGAGGCTGACCCCGGGGAATTTTGAGAATCCCATGAGGATTCCGATGATGGCCCCGATGGCCGACCCTCCTGAAATTCCGAGGATGTATGGCTCAGCCAGGGGGTTGCGAAGCAGGGCCTGAAACACAAGACCTCCCAGGGACAGGGCGGCGCCCACCAGGGCTGCCAGCAGAACCCGGGGAAAGCGAATCTGCCAGATGATGGTATCCAGCATGGGATCGGACTCTTTTGCGTTGAGCAGGCTTTGAAACACCATCTTGATTCCACTGGTGGTCGATCCCATGGAAATCCCCAGAAACATTGCGATAAGCAACACAAGCAAAAGACACAACGAAATAACCGACAGTCGTTTTAGAATGGATGATGGTTTAGGTTTCACTGGGTTTCTTCAAAAAGTTCGGGATGTATGAGTTTGACCAGCAACTCAAGACCGTCCACCAGCCGTGGCGTGGGGCGGTCAAAAAAATTGGAGTCTTCAAGGAAAATGCGATGATCTCGAACTGCAGGCATATGGGGCCAGCGGCTCCATTCCGCCTTGACCTGCTCGAATACCGCGGCCCGGGCCATGGAGGTGATAATTAAGACTTCCGGAGACAGACCAAGAACCTGTTCCCGGCTGAACCTCGGATAGGCAACCGGTCCCTGGGCAAGGTTTTTTCCGCCGGCAAGCACGATGAGTTCATGCATAAAGGTATCGGTTCCCACAGATACGATAGGGGAAATACCGATCTGGATAAAGACCCGGGGACGGGATCCGGCTTTTTCCACCAACGACTTAACCTTAAGAACCCGGGACCGCATGTGTTGTACGAGACCGTCGGCCTTTTGGTCGGCATTCAGAAGGTTGCCGATTTCCAGAACGGTTCTCATGACCGTTTCCAGATTCCTGGGATCTACCGCATATACGGGTATATTAAGAGATTCCAGACGGTTGGCGACCACCCGGGGATTGCCGTCCTTGATGGCGATACAAAGATCAGGTTTTAAGGCCACTATTTTTTCCAAATTGAGCTGTACATAAGAGCCCACTTTGGGAAGTTTTACGGCTGCCGGAGGAAAATCGCTGTATAAGGTTACGCCTTTTAAAAGATTTTCCTGACCCAGAGCGTAAATGATTTCCGTGATACTCGGAGCCAGAGCCACAACCCGTTGCGGGGTGTCCGGAACCGTTAGGGTTCTTCCCAGCTGATCCGTTACGATTTTTGCATGAGCCGTTACGATTTTTACATGAAATGGTGTTCCGATCCCAATAAAAAGGAATCCCGTTACTATTAAAAAGATTGTTCCGGATTTATATCTCATAATCCCTTAGTTCGGTAATTGTGAAATTATTGCATTTTGTGGCAAAACTTTTTCAATACCGCCACTAAGGCACCAAGGCACGAAGAAAAAATAATAAATACACCCTTTGTGTCTTAGTGTCTTTGTGGCAAATATTTTTGGTTCTCTCCGAGCCGTAGGCTTACGATCCGGAGGCCGGTTTGTCCGGGTTCGGTTACACAAAGAAACCGGGCCGAAGCCAAAAAAATATAGGGCAGTGTCCTCTTTACAATCCTTGCAGAAAGGTGATAAATTGTCAATATAGGACTATCCATGCATAATCTTAAAATATATACCAGCAACCATATGGAGATCCTTGCCCGACAACTGGCACGGATTGTCAGAGATCCCCTGCCGTCTCCGCTTGTTCCGGAGATTATCGTGGTTCAGAGCAGGGGAATGGAGCGCTGGGTTTCCATGGAAATCGCCGCACACAACGGCATTTGTGCCAACGGTTCTTTTCTTTTTCCCAACCCGTTTTTACAGGAAATTGTTAAAAAAATAATTCCGGATCTCCCTGAAGACTCCTTGTTTGATCCGGTAACCATGACCTTTAAGATCATGGATGTTTTGCAGTCCTCCGTTGATTTGCCGGGGTACGAACCCCTGAAAAGCTATTTGGTCCATGATAAAAACGGGATGAAGCGGTTTCAGATTTCCCAAAAAATAGCCGATCTGTTTGACCAGTATCTTGTGTTCCGTCCGGAAATGATGTTCGGATGGGAAAAAGGCGAGGAAGACCACTGGCAGGCACGGCTCTGGAGAGAAATTTCATGCGGAACCGAAACCCTGCATCGAGCCCGGATGCGAAAAATCCTTCTCGAAAAGATCAGAACACGATCCCATGAAATAAAAAACTTTCCCCATCGCGTATCCATATTCGGAATATCTTATTTGCCCCCGTTTCATCTGGAAACATTTATCGAAATATCCCGGATTTCCCAGGTGAATCTTTTTCTGATGAACCCCTGCAGGGAATACTGGGCGGAGATTGTTTCCACCAGACAAATAAAAGAAATACAGAGAAAATACATAACCTCAACGGAAACGGCGGAGGAACTCCACTTGGAAGAAGGGAACCGGCTCCTGGCTTCCCTGGGAACTTTGGGGAGAAATTTCTTTTCACTGATCAACGGGATGGATTGCCGGATATTCGAATACTTCCGGGACCCGGACGAGCTGAGTATGCTTTCTAAAATCCAATGGGATATTTTAAACTTAAAAAACAGAGGCGGTTTCACTTTTGATTCGGTCCCCGACCTCGGTACCGCCGATATTTCTTCCCGGTCACGGAACCGGATTTCCCCGCAACCGGATATTGACACTTCGATTCAGATTCATTCCTGCCATAGTCCCATGCGCGAGATCGAAGTTCTCCATGACAATCTCCTTGCCATGTTTGAAGAAGACCCTGATCTTCTGCCCAAAGATATTGTGGTAATGGCTCCTGATATCGAATCGTATGCGCCATTCATACAGGCCGTGTTTGATACACAGACAGATGAAGCGCTACGGATCCCTTTCACCATTGCGGACCGGGGATTAAGAAAAGAAAGCCGTATCATTGAAGGATTTCTGTCCATACTTGATCTCAAAGGCAGCAGACTTGGTACAACCCGTGTGATGGCGTTGCTGGAATCTGCGGGCATAAAAGAGCGATTCGGTCTGAGTGAACCGGACATTGAGATTGCAGAACGCTGGATTAAAGAAACCAATATCCGGTGGGGAATGGATGCTGATTTCCGTCGCAAGCTCGGGCTTCCCGGTTTTCCCGAGAATACGTGGAAAGCCGGGATCGAACGACTTCTTTTGGGGTATGCCATGCCGGGCCTGGACCGCAACCTGTTTTCAGGAATACTTCCTTATGATCCAATTGAAGGAGGAGACGTAAAGACCCTGGGAAAATTTCTGAACTTTTTAGACCGGGTATTTACCTGCACGGGCACCCTTGACTCGCCCCGAACATTAAGTGACTGGCACGTGAAGCTTGTTGAAATTTTAGAAGATTTTTTCGCACCGGGTGAAGATTCCGAACATGAAATACAGGTCCTGCGGCGAACGCTGGATACCCTGTCACGGACAGAAGAAGTGTCCGGATTTGACGGGCCCGTGGAAATTGAGGTGGTAAAATGCTTTTTGGAGAATCTTCTTGAATCCATAAATTTCGGAGCCGGTTTTATCTCAAGCGGGGTGACATTTTGTGCAATGCTCCCTATGAGAAGCATTCCCTTTAAAGTGGTTTGCCTGATGGGAATGAACATGGATGCTTTCCCGCGCGAATCAAAAACCGTAAGCTTTGATCTGATGGCAAAAAATCCAAGGATCGGCGACCGGTCACGACGAAATGACGACAAATACCTTTTCCTGGAAGCTATTATTTCAGCCAGAAATAAATTCTATATCAGTTATGTGGGCCGGAGCATCCGTGACAATGCGCGGATTCCTCCGTCTGTCCTTGTGGGCGAACTCATGGATTATATTGAAGAGGCATTCGGCATTTCAGAAGATCAGATGGTCACATTGCATAGACTTCAGGCCTTTTCACCGGAATATTTTAAAACCGGCGGTAAACTGTTCAGTTATTCCCGGGAAAATTTTGAAGCCGCTTGCAGCAGATATGAGCGTAAACATATTCCCGATTTTATTTCGAGTAAGCTGTCCGATCCTGCCCAAGAATGGCACCATCCGGATATAAAAGACTTCAGTGCCTTTTTCAGCAATCCGGCCAAATTTCTTTTGGAGAAGCGTTTGGGCATATATTTGCCTGAGACCGCAGACGTATTGGATGAAAGAGAAAATTTCAGCCTGGGGCATCTGGAAAAATATGTGCTCGATCAGGAAATGGTTTCATACAGGCTGTCCGGACCAGATCTTAAAGATTTTTTTCCTGTGAAAAAAGCCTCCGGACAACTACCTCACGGAAATATGGGAGAATTTGTATATAATGAAATGAGTCTGGATGTCGAAGGGTTTGTCCGTAAAATTGAAAATCACCTGACCGGCAAACGCCTGGAGGATCATACGGTTGACATTAAACTTGGGGAGTTTACGCTTTGCGGTCGCCTTACGGATATTTATGAACCGGGGCTGATCCGGATTCGATATGTGAAAGCAAAACCTAAATATTTATTAAAATCATGGCTTAACCATGTTATACTTTGTGTGTTGCTTGAAAAAAAACCACCGGTTAAAAGTTTTCTGTTGTGCAAAGATGCCGCCTGGGAATTTGCCCCGGTTCCAAATGCCGTTGATATTCTAAACGGTCTTCTTAACCTTTTTTGGAGGGGCCTGTCAGAGCCTCTGCATTTTTTTCCCGAATCTTCCTTTGAATATGCTCGCCGTGTCCTGCTCAAGCATCAGACAAAACCGGCGGCGTTGAACGCCGCTAAAAACAAATGGACCGGAAACGATTTTACACGGGGAGAGTCGGAAGATCCGTATTTCGATCGTTGCTTCGGCGAAACCGATCCCCTTGATCATGAATTTGAAAAAATTTCGGAGGAGATCTTTTCACCGTTATTGGATCATTGTAGGGACATCGTATTCCCTTAGATGATCGTAAACAAAATGGGATTTTTTAATCAGTTTCCCCGTTTTCTTTGAAATCAGCCGTTCGTATTTTTGTCGACTTCGGGCATTCCCCAAAACCGAGTAAGCGTCCTTTATTTTATCTTGACAGTTGGACAAATAGAATATATTCTATTTGGTCAAAAACGAGATCGTTCGCTTGGCTCCGCCTGCCATTGCAAGCTCGCCCGATAGCCAGCCAGGCGCGCCCGGAATTCGCCCGGGGCGTGGCCTATGGCGGACGGGCAAGGCGAAGCGGCGCCGGATTCGATCGGACAGGTCACAATTGGCCTCCGGATCAGGGTATAGCCTATGGGTCAGTGGGGAAATATAAGGGGGTGATCTTATGCCGTCTACAACAGTTCATATTCCTGACAAATTATTGTCCAAAATGGATCGGATAGTTAAGAAAAAAGGGATCAGCAGAAACCGCTTTATTGTTAAGGCTTGTGAACAGGCATTGGATAATGATGCGGGACAGTGGCCTGAAGACTTTTTTGAGCCCGGTCTCAGTAGAGAACAATTAGAATTACTGAGAGAGGGAGTGGCAGAAATGGAAGAAGCAATTATTAAAATGCGAAGAAATCGAATGAATCTTGATCTATGAGATACGTATTGGATACGACTGCCTTTTCGGCAATCATGAGACGAGACGAATACGTATTGACATTCCTAAAACAATACCGTCCGGGAGATATTGCTACGGTGCCGCCAGTGGTTGCCGAGACACATTACGGAATAAAAAGATTAGATAATTTTTCCAAAAAATACCTGTTATTACAGTCGGAAAGAGATCGACTGCTTTCAATAATTAAAGTTTTGCCATGGCTGCCCGAGTCATCTGAATATTTTGGAAGTATAAAAGCAGATCTTGAGAGCCGGGGAAAGATTATTGACGATTTTGATATAGCGATCGCAGCCATTGCCATAAGTCACAAATATGGTGTTATAACTGCCAATATGGACCATTTTCGAAGAATAAATGGTCTTGAAAGCAAAAACTGGAAGTAAGGTTAATATCCTGGTTTTACCCTCCGATTTATACATGATGCTTTTCCGACATCCCACACATCCTATACATTAATATTTACATTGACATTTACATTTTGTCACATTAATATAAATATATCAGTATAAACACGGGAGATTTGTTTTATGCAGTCTGAGTTAACACGGAAACAGCAACGGTTTTTCAGTTACCTGGAACGTGAGATCACCCGAACCGGAAAAGCACCCAGTTTGCGGCAGGCGGCGGCCCATATGGGGGTAAGCCATGCGGCCATATCTCAGCTGATAAGATCCCTTGAGAAAAAAGGAATTCTCAAACGTGACGGCCGGTACAGCCGAACCATCCACCTGCTCAATCGCGCTCGGCAAACCGCGGGCATCATGCGATGGCGGGAGGTGCCCATCGTAGGGAACATTGCCGCGGGATTGCCTTTGTATGCCCAGCAGGAGTGGGGCGGCAGCGTTGTGGTTGATGCGGACATATACCGTGGGTCAAACCTGTTTGCGCTCAAGGTAACGGGAGATTCCATGAAGGATGCCGCCATTTTGGATGGAGATCTGGTGATTTGCGAGCCGCGACAGTTTGCCGGAAACGGTGAAATTGTGGTTGCGCTGATCCGTCAGGAGGAAGCAACGGTCAAGCGCTTTTTTCTCAGGGAAAAACAGATTGAACTGCGTCCCGAGAATCCCGCCTTTCGGACGGTTCATTACAATTTCGACCAGATCCTGATCCAGGGAAAGGTGATCGGTGTTCAGAGAGGACCCGAGGTTATGGAGAGGCTTTAAACACTAATTCTTTCTTAAAGCGATATCAACAAAATTCAAACTACATTGAAATGGGGCGCATTACCAGTTTGTTAATTGCTATCCAAGACTTTTTGGTTTCAGGTGTCAGGTGTCAGGTTTCAGCCAATTCGTTTCTTACTCCTGACACCTGAAACCTGA
>CAZIIV010000113.1:0-8978 GCA_964539365.1 uncultured Desulfobacteraceae bacterium
ATCCATGTCCAGCAAATTTATATCGGGATTGGCCGCAAGCTTCATTCGAATATTGTTCTCTATTTCCGTGTCAGTGGGAATTGCAATCGTGGATGGATATCCCACCGACAGCCGATTGATTACATCTGTAACCCCTAATATGTCCTGGGCGTCCTCATAGGCGGCAGACTTTGAAAAATAGGAAGGAACCTCTCCTGTCAGAGTAACGGTTCCGTTACTTACCTGGACAGTAACCTTGGAAGCATCCACCCGGTTGTCCCATGCCAAGTGGTTCACCACATCTCTTTTTATCAATTCGTCGGTACTTGTCAATTTTTCCTCCTTTGTCGTATTATGTTTTTGGAGTACCGTTGTCCCTTTTTAAAAATCAAACATTAAAAATAGTGTATCGGATCAAACGAATGCGGTAAATAGGTTCAACACTGTAGTTCCAAGACCCTGGTTCCCCCCGCATCAGGAAGATCAATCTATTTTTTTCTAAAAACAATTGTCGGTGTCAAGCATTATCTGCATCGGGTTTTTCAGCCAGAAAGTGACATACCGCCGGTCCAAAACGCTGTTCACATAAAATACGCTCGTCTGTTTCCTTTACGTATCCTTGTTCTCCGGTGATGGGATGAAATTTTAATTGAGGCGAATATTTGCTGTTGGGAACCCGTCGTCCCAACGCTTCGGCCATGGCCCTCAAATGATGCGGAGCCGTTCCGCAACAGCCGCCGATGTAATTGATGCCCATGGTCTGAGCCTTGCGTGCATAGTCGGCCATCTCGATTCGGGTGAGCACAAAGGGGTCCATTTCCAGAGGAAACGCAAGATGCCCCTGGTATTGTTGGATTTGAAAATAAGGGGCTTCCTCGGAACATCGATAGGCCACGGGCTGCATCGCGACAAAACCGGACACCGACCGGCGGACTCTGGCAGAGAGGGGAAACATTCGCTCCGGATCTCGAAAACAATTGAGGCCAACGATTTCGGCCCCGGCTTGTTCGAGAGCCTTGAAGGCATCTTCCAACACCACGCCATCTTTTGTGCTGTCTTGATATTTAAATCCAAGAGTGATCATCGCAGGCTTTCCGATGGCCCGAACGGCTTCCAGGGCAATCCTGGCTTCACCCAGATATTCGAGGGTTTCGGCAATAAAAAAATCGATGCCGGAAGGCAACTGATATTCAATTTGCCGATCGAACTGTCGACGGGTTTCTTTATGGCTGCCTGTATCACCGGGATCGTAAACCCAGGTGTTGGCCAGGTTCCCGGCTACCAGACAACCGTATTCGTTGGCTACCTCGCGGGCAATGTTTACGGCGGCCGAGTTGATCTCTGCCAATATTCCCTGTTTGCCGATCTGTTTTAGCTTATCTTCATGAGCATAGTATGTCAGGGCTTGTAGCACCTGTGCTCCGGACCGCGCAAAATCCGTTTGGAGCTGTTTAAGAGCTTCCGGATGCTCCACGCAAACCTCCGGCGTGAAGGGGCCGGCGCTCACATATCCTCTACGTTCCAATTCAAACAACGCTCCCCCGTCCCCCAGAACGACATCTTCTTTCAGCCATTGTAAAATCATTGATTTTATTCTCCTTTTTAATTGCCACCGCTGAATCCGTGATAAGCTTTCTTGTTACTTTAAAAGATCTTAAACCGTTCAATCCATCTCACGCAGATCCCGCATTACATCTGCATTTGGGAAGATAAAACCGATTGGATTGCATCCTCCGCGCTGTCTGTGGAAACCACGTGTATTTTTACACCGGCATTGGACAGAACATATCCGGGCCCCTTTTTTGTGATATCCTCTTTTATAATGAGTTCGTCTATTTTTTCTTTTATAAGCCATTCCGCAACCCGTATGCCTTTGGCCTGTTCGATGTCAACATAGGGATTTTCGAGGATTTTCTTGCTTTCCATGTGTTGATCCGAAAGACGTATTTGGATAACGGCAAAATAAGGAGAAGCTCCGAAATGAGATCCTATGGTGCCGCCGAGGCCGGCCAAAGGCACGGCCATCTGTGAAAACTCCCGATGGGCGGGCTCATAATGAATGATTACCCGTTCAACATGGGGTATCCGGCGGCGGATAGTCTGCTCAACCCGCTCGCTGATTCGATGCGCCTTCTGCAAGTCGTTGGTCCGAAGCCGGATATCTGCCTCTAAAAACCGAAACCGGCCGGCATTTCTTCCCACCAGCGACCGCACCTCAACCACAGCCGGTTCTCTTTCAATTATTTTTTTGATTTTTTCCATGGTTTCAGGGTCGATGGATGCATCGAGCAATACTCGCATGCCGTTGGAAAGCAACTCCCAGCCCGTATGGGCCACAAATATGAGAACAAGACCGGCCGCAATTTGATCGATTGAAATCCCCCAAACATTGAAACTGACGTCAACGTATTGAAGCACGGCGGAAATTAAAATGACAAGTGTGGAAAATACATCGGTTTCTCGATGACGACCCTCGGCAATCAGAGTGGGCGACTCGGTTTTTTTCCCCACAGCAATCGAATATCGACCAAAAAGAAATGTCAATGCAGCAGCGGCCAGCAACAGAATGATAACGGCAAGAGTGATTTCGGGAGGTTTCGACTCCGGTGTGAGAACCCGGCCCGCAATTTCGTATCCCGCAAAGAAGATAAACAGGGCAATGACAACGGAAATGAGATTTTCGATTTTATAAAGACCCAAAGGAAATGTTCGAGTTTTGCGCACGGAAAGCTTCAACCCGCCGTATACGGCCAGAGAAGCGATGGAATCACTTATGGAATCCACGGCCCCCGTGGTAATTGCAAGACTGCCTGAAAACATTGCCAGACCGCCTTTGAGCCCGGCAAGCAAAAGATTGAGTAAAAAAGCCAATAATGCCACCTTTTGAATTTGCCGGGTCTCCATCTTGACCGAAACCCCATCTTGATGCTCTAAATAATCATTTTTGTCCATATTCTGTTTTTTCTCATTTCTTGACACTCGAAAACTTCTCTCGGTTCTCTTAGATTCAAGGCAGACAGTGCAATGGATGTCTTTTAAAACTCAAAACATCTTAGAAAAAGCACTAAAACGATCCCCCCTATCAGCGAAAATATGGTCCGGTGGTCGCTGCCGGCACATCCGCTGGGAATTAATTCATCCACAGTAATATAGATCATGAGTCCGGCGGTAGCGGCGATGATGAATCCCAGCAGCTCCTGCGGAATATTTTGGAATACATACCTTGCAACAAAAAATCCCGCCAAAATCGGAGCCGCAGTGGACGATGACAGAAGAAAGGCCTTTGCTCTTTCACCGGTGGAGTGATAATACGGCGCGGATGTACAAATGCCTTCCGGAATTCCGTGAATGGCAATGGCTATTGCGATGACAAACGAAACTTTGATATCCGTAACCGTGCCCACCGCGATGGCCATACCCTCGGGGAAATTATGAAGAAACATTCCCAGTATCAGATAGACGGACGTACGTTCCAGATTGCACCCATGCTCCTGTTCGCAAAGACGGGGATGGAGATGGGGAATAATCCGGTCCAGGGCATACATCACCAGAGAACCGAAAATCAATCCGCCGGCACAGGTTATCACGGATGAGAGAAAAAGGCTCTGGGGAATCAGCTCTAAAAAAGAGATGGCCAGCATCACCCCGGCTGCAAAGCAGAGCATGCTGCAAATGTACTCGAACGACGGCATCTTCATCACCCCTATTGCCGAACCGATCAGCGGTCCGAGCACCGAGATGATTACAATGATAAATAAAGGATCCATTTATAGCCCTCCGTTGAATGGTATCCCGGGTGAACGCCCTGTTTATTATCGAATACTTCCAGACCTGTCATTGTCATAATATTCCCCCTTTGCTTTTTTTCAAATAAAATATTTCCGGCACAAACCTATTTCAGCAATTCTGTCCGTAACCCCTGAGATGGTGATGGATCTCACGCCTCCGGCCATCCCTGTTCTCCCATGAGTTTGACGAAACGACACCCGCCGAGATTCATATGTGCGATTCCCTCGGGGCGCTTGATGACCGCCACCAGCTCCTGCGAATACCGGTCACCCACCGGAATAACCATCCGCCCGCCCATTGCCAGCTGCCGTTTCAGGGGCTCGGGCACATGCGGGGCACCGGCCGTAACCATAATGGCGTTGTAAGGTGCATGTTCCGGCCAGCCGAGGGTTCCATCCCCCTGTATCAGGGTTATGTTCTCATAACCCAGCCGTAAAAGAATCCGATGGGCTCGATCCAGGAGCGGGGCTAACAATTCAATGCCATAAACATGGCCGGCCAGTTCTGCCAGTAGAGCGGCTTGATAACCGGAACCCGTCCCGATTTCCAAAATCCGGTCATGAGGATTTATAGACAGGGCCTCGGTCATCTTGGCAACGATGTAGGGTTGAGAGATGGTCTGGCCTTCGCCGATAGGCAGGGGAGAGTCCTCATAGGCGTGTTCTCGCATTTCTTCGGGTACAAACAGGTGTCGAGGAACTTTACTCATGGCTTCCAAAACGCGTTGGTCACCAATACCCCGCGCAGCGAGTTGCATTTGCACCATCTGCCGCCGGGCCCGTTGAAATCCATCCGAATTCGAATCCGTTTCGTTCATTTTTTTCTTTCCTTTCACCTAAAGGGAATCTGTCTGCGTTTTTCCCCGTATCTAATTCTCTTTTAACATTTGAAGCGCTCATTTTAGGTTTGGCGGCCGGAACTCTGGCATTGGGGACAATAATAGGAACTGCGGCCGGAAACTTTCAATCGTTCAATCGGTGATCCGTCCCCGGGACACCGTCCCTCCCCATGCCGCTGGGGTATGATGTATGTGTTCGGCAGCCGCTCGGGATCGGCCTGAACGTCTATGGCCGTCACCAGCACTTCCTTTACCGTTTCGTAAAGACGATCCAAAATTTTTTCATCCATTTGGGTAACCGAATGTTTGGGAAAAATTCCGGTTTGGTACAGAATTTCATCAGAGTAGATATTGCCGATACCCGCGATGAGTTGCTGATTCATCAAAGCCGATTTGACGGATCCCCGGAATCCTCTGATTGTCTGCTTGAAAGCATCGGCATCCAAGTCGGGAGCCAAAGCATCCGGACCCAGTCCCCGGGATCGGACAAATCGATCCGGATCATCCACCAACCTCACCTTACCCAGTTTTCGCTGACAACTGTAGGCCAGATGATAACCGTTATGAAACGTAAACAATACTCGAACGTGAGACGGAGCCTTTTCATTGTTTTTATAATATTTCAAAAAACCCGTCATACCGAAATGAAGCAATAACCAGGGGGGTTCGCCCAGCGAGACAAAGGCATATTTTCCATGTCGCCGGGTCGCCTCGAAGGATTTTCCTCTGACGGTCCTTTCGAACCGTCGGACGGAAATGTCCTTCAGGACATCGGCCTCTGTTCGGACACCTTCAATGCTCTGGTGAAGACTCGTGGCATCCAGGTATCGCCGAAAGATTTCAACATCCGGAAGCTCCGGCATTATGTCCCTCCTTGACGCGATCCCATCGCCGCATAGCCAATCATTAAATTCATTAATCTTCCCCCCTGAATGATCCTAACCGAACAAAATCATTTAAGGAATCGGTTTTTACCTTCTTTCTTTTTCTGATCTATACCATCCTTTTATTTTTTTTAATCCATCTTGTCCGAGGACATCGTTACGATCAAAATAAAAAATGATTATATTATCAAGATAATCAATCAAACTCTCCCAGCGTTCAAAATAAATATAGGAGAGCCTTCGAAAATATGCTCTAAAAAAACTTTCTAATAATTCTAATCTGTTCTCTTTCCATTCTGTTTTGCTTTTATATAAAAACTTTATGACACCTACGGCTGAAATCAAATCTCTTATCCCGATATGAGTCTCTTTTGTTATCTCAAAAAATGGATCAACATATCTAATTTTATTCCTTTTGAAATAACTCTCAAAGGTGTGCATCTCTTCACGATCACAAATCTGGCCTCCCAAATTCACATCTTGTTCATGGAAGGTCACATGAAACAATTCGTGGTTTTGTTTTCGGGCGGTACCTATCCCTATCTCTTCGGCGATAAACGGAAAATAATCTTCCAGGGTTATAACTTCTTCCCCCGAATAAAAAAACCTTTCCAAAGCCTGCATGAGCTTTCTCCCCGACCGTTGCCTTTTTATTGCCAAATCTCTTAACAACGGAGAAATCCTTTTTCGTAACTTAAACAGTCCCTGATCATCCAGCTGTGAAATCTTTGATATCCTATGTGGACTGAGCGCACAATTAACAATTAAATAGGGTATCGCTTTTCTTCCGTCATTTTCATATTCAGCTTCTTCAAAATTACCATTTCCATCCGGTAAGCTATATAAGGGTTGATATGCCAAAAAATCAATAAACCCTTCACTGGAATGGCCCAATTTTTCAAATGATGTTAAAGCGTTATTTTTATCTGTCTTATCTCCAATTCCGGTAAATTTTATCGAATTTTTACGATGGGGTTTAGAAACCGGATCATGAAACAAACCGGATGATTTGAATGTTAATAATCTTCTGTCAGGTAAAGGGATATAGCATTGACGTAGATTAGCAACCGAAAACTGTGCCTTGTCATAATGTCTGTCCGTCATCGCAACAATAATTTTACCTCCTCTCGTCAATATTTTATTTGCCACCCTAGGCTTACCACAGTGAAAAATTCCTTTGTTTTCCATGATATAATCAGCTAGCGTCTTATTCCCTTTTATCTTTTCTGCAGCTGACTTTTTATTGCAGATTTCCATTTTTCCTGTTTTCTCCTCGGGCAACACCTGCATAAAAACCGGTCTTAATACTCGATCATTTGACAACGCCTGTTTAACTAATCTAATCGCTTCTGAATCAGAATCGAATAATTTTATAATCTCCCGATAGTTATCCAACCCTTCCCTTTGCAAATAATTATTCCACACCATTTGTTTAATCATGCTTTTTGTTTCTCCCCATTCATTTTTTCTTCATTCCTTTTCCTGGTATGCTTGAAAAATTATTCTAAACAATTCTACAGTCGGCTGCCATTACTCCGAATCTGACAACCGAGGTATGAATGGTTGGATTTTCGTCACGAATCGGAAACATCACCTATTTCTTTTCTAAATTACAGGTATTATGTTGACAAAACGGGGCTCTATATTGCGGAGCCTCATTTTACCTAAATTAAGGATACTGTTTTGGATTCTGACCCGCCATTTTTCTGAATGGCGGGCCGGAGAGAACTTTGGAGCGATCAGCCGCTGTTCACACCTTTGGCGATGCGGTCGCCGACCTCCTTGTCGATGTTGCGCCAGTATTCGAGCGCACGCTTTAGCACGGGTTCGGACACGCCGTCTTTCAAGTGCCCCACCACGTTGGACACCAGCCGGTCACGCTGCGCATCGTCCATGACTTTGCGCACCAGAGTGCCGGGTTGTCCGAAGTCGTCGTCGTCCTTGCGCTTGGTGTAGGCGGCGCGGATGAACTCGCCGCTGGCACTCCAGATGGCATTCTCAGGATACCGCACGGCGTCGGCCTTGGGTCCGCCCTTTGAGTTGGGCGCATAGACCGGATCTGAGACGTTCTCAACCCGCATCGCACCGCCCTTGCTGTAGCTGTGCACCGGGCTCTTCGGCCGGTTGACCGGGATCTGCTTGTAGTGGACGCCCAGGCGTGCCCGATGGGCGTCGGCGTAGGAAACCAGGCGGGCGAGCAGCATCTTGTCCGGGCTGGGACCGATACCCGGAACCAGGTTGTTCGGCTCGAATGCCGCCTGCTCGATCTCGCTGTGAAAATCGCTTGGATTGCGGTTCAGGGTGAGCCGGCCCGCTTCGTGCAGGGGGTAGTCGCCGTGGGGCCAGACCTTGGTCAGATCAAAGGGGTTGAACCGGTAGGTCTCGGCCTCTTTAAAGGGCATGATCTGGACTTTCAGTGTCCAGCCGGGGTAATCCCCCCGCTTGATCGCATCAAACAAATCGCGGCGGTGGTAGTCGGCATCCTCGCCGGCGATCCGATCGGCCTCCTCCTGGGTGATGAAGTCGATGCCCTGGTCGGTCTTGAAGTGGTATTTCACCCAGAATCGCTCGCCTTTGGCATTAATCCACATGTAGGTATGGCTCGTGTAGCCGTTCATGTGCCGATAGCTCCTGGGGACTCCACGATCACTCATCAGGATGGTGACCTGATGGGCCGTCTCGGGCGACAGGCTCCAGAAGTCCCATTGCATATCATTGCAGCGCAGACCGCTGTCCGCCCGGCGCTTCTGGGAGTGGATGAAGTGCTGGAACTTCATGGGGTCGCGCACGAAAAAAACAGGGGTGTTGTTTCCCACCATGTCGTAGTTGCCCTCGGTGGTGTAGAACTTGAGCGCAAAGCCTCGCACGTCCCGCCAGGTGTCGGGACTGCCGCTTTCCCCAGCCACCGTGGAGAACCGGGCCAGCACCTTGGTCTTCGTGCCCGGTTGGAACAGCGCCGCCTTGGTGTAGGCGCTCACGTCCCGGGTCACCTCGAAGTCGCCGAAGGCCCCGGAACCCTTTGCATGGGGCTGGCGGTCTGGAATCATCTCCCGGTTGAAGTTGGCCATCTGCTCCATCAGGTAGTGATCCTGCAAGAGAATGGGCCCATCGGGACCCACCGTGAGCGAAAACTCGTCGCTGGATACGGGGATCCCGGCATCGGTCGTTGTGGGTTTTCGGTCATCATTTTTCATGGTGATATCTCCTTTCTATGTTGGGGCGATCATTACCACGCTTGTCATTCAACTCGGCAACAGTCAACTCGAACCCGACTTAGCGGTTGCATTAAATGGATCAAGTTGATGTGCCAACATTTGAAAAAGCATAATAATATAAATTGATTTTAACTGCCTAATAATTATAATAAATGATTTTGAAAATTTTCATCTCTTCATGGCTTTCTCTTTTTTCGTCCTGGTCGTCTTTTTTTTCTTTTGCAGTCACCGCAAATACCGAAAAAATCCAGGCGATGGGCCAGAATATCGAAT